>CADBLM010000022.1 GCA_902795445.1 uncultured Bacteroidia bacterium | reverse complement strand
TCAGCACCAGCACGTCGTCATCCTCATAGACGATATCGAGGGGGATGTTTTCCGGCAGGATTTCCAGGCCGCGGCGCTGGTAGGGCATCACAAAACTGACCACCTCCCCGGGCCGGACGATGTAATTGGCCTTGACGGTCTTGTCTCCCACCTTGACATAGCCGGCCTTGATGGCAAGCTGGATGCGATGGCGGGAACTGTGGTCCATATGGAAGGCCAGGAATTTGTCCACCCTCAGCGGTTCCTGCCCCTTGTCGATGACAAAACGGAAATGCTCGAAACTGGCGCCTTCGCTTTCCTCCACATTGTCGGGCTGCCCGTCAAGCTCGATATCGTCCTCCCAGTCTTTCATTCTTCAGGAGTCTCCGAAGCTGCCCTGACGGGGACCTTTTCCGGGTCCAGCGTCAGGTAGAGGTTGATATTGACGCCGAGGCGCACCTGGCCGGGACCGACATCCGGGCTCTGGCGCCAGACGACGGCGTTGAGGGAGTCATTGTAGTCGCGGATATCCCGGTCGAAGACCATTCTCCCGACATTGAGGGAATTGTCGTGAAGGACATCGGCCGCCTGGAGCATATGCAGGCCCAGCACATCCGGGACGGAAGTCGCATTTTCCCTACGGTTCACGCCGAGCGTCAGGTCGATGACGGCGTCGCTTTCGATGCGGCTGCCGGCTTCCGCGGGCTTTCCTCCGCAGTACTGGCCCAGCACGTTGTTGGTGGCGAAATCATCCTCATAGCGGAGGCGTCCCACCCGGAGTCCGGCGCCGATGATTTCGGCCGTAGCCTGCCGCAGGGAATAGCCGACCACGTTGGGAACGGTCACCATCTTGGGGGTGACGGCATTGATGACCAGGCGGATTTTCCGCCCCTGTTTGACGCCGCTGCCGGCCGGCGGGTTCTGGCGGTACACGCTTCCGGGCGCCATCCGGCGGACATATACGGAGTCGGCGACCAGCACTTTCAATTTTTCCGTCCGGGCCAGCGCCTGCGCCTGCGGGACGCTCATATTGGTAAAATCAGGAACTTTGATTTCCTTGCCGTGCCGGGTGAACAGTCCCAGTCCGACGGCCGCGACCAGGATGACGGCCAGATACACGCCGAGGATTCCCAGCAGGTTTTTGACGGCCCAATGGCCGAAGAAGTCTTTTGCTTTGCTCATCTTAATCCTTGACACATCTTACTTGGGCACAGAAACTCTTCTTGTCGCCCGCCACGGGGACCACGTCGTCATCGTCGTAGATGAACTGGCGGGCCCAGGCATTGTCCGTATTGTCCGCACATTCGCTGGCCGTCCAGAAAACGGCCCTCTCCCCGAAGAAATGGAAATACTTGCCGCCCAGGCAGTAGCCCAGCATCTTGACGGAAAGGCGGGTGCCGTCCGTCACGTTCACGCCGGGCCAGTACTCGCGCATCTGCTCCCCGTTGAAGGTAAAGTAACACATCATCTCGCCGCCGTAGCCGTTCCAGGTCTTGAAGGGCTCCGGAGCCGGAAGTCCGACCCGTTCCTTCGCCGTTGCGGCCATTGCGGTCCATTCGGCTTCGGTGGGCAGGTGCCAGCCGTCCGGACAGGCATCGATGGCTTCCTCCCAGGTATAGTAGCAGCCGAATATGTCGAAGAGCACGTCGTAGTTCCGGTACGGCACGCCGATTTCTCTCCCGGGCGTGCCCGTCGTATGGGTCCTGCGGGCAAAACCTTCCCCCAGATTGTTGCGCATCCAGGTAGCCTCGCCGATTCGGGTCGTGATGTATTCCACCCGGTCGGGCTTCCAGCGGGTATCTTTGGAGGCATCGAAGGTCATCGGCATCGAGCCGTCATCTCCCGAACGGACGAGGGTCACGTACTGCTGGGCGGAGGTGGAATAGTAGTTGCCCGACGGAGTCACCAGACAGGTCACGGTGAACGTGCCGAGGGTGTCGCTGCGGAAGGTATGCGTGAAGGAGTTGTCCTTTTCGGTCGATTGCTGGTAGGAGGTCATTCCCGGCGTCACGCGCCAGGAATAGGTAAGGGTCCCGTTTTCAGGGTGTACCAGATTCTGGTCGGGACGGAAGGTCACCGTCTTGCCCGGCTCGATGTAGCTGGGGCCTTTGATACCTATCGAACCTTCGAGATATTTGGTGGTGACGGTGGTTTCGTTCTTCTTGCACGCTCCGGCCGCTGCCAGGACGAGCATCAGGGACGTTATGAGGATTTTTCCATTCATATAGCCTTACGGGTGCACAAGTACTAAATCCCACAAAGATAACAAATCCTCGCAAATTTTTCAAATATCCCTTGGCTTTGCTAACTTTGCAGAACCTTTAAAGCCGTCTTTTATGCTTCGATTTTTCCGTTTTCCCCTGCCGGTCCTCCTGCTGGCCCTGTCGCTGGTCTCGTGCCGCCGTCCATCCTATGAAAGCCTGAGCGGATATGCCCAGGGAGGGGTCTGGCAGGTCAAATGCCGCGTGCCCGCCGGAATCCGGAAGGACGTACTGCAAAAGGGGCTGGACTCCGCTCTGACCGCCATCGACGCTTCCCTCTCCGGTTACAACCAGTCCTCCGTCCTGTCGCGCCACAACCGGGGGGAACTGCCGCTGCCGGCCGGAGCGTCCCTGTCGCGGGATGAGGTGCTGGCGGCTGGTTACGACACGCTCTTCCTGCGGATGCTGGCCCTTTCCCAGGCGGCCTGGGAGCTGACCGGAGGGAAGGTGGACGCGTCCGCCGCCGAACTTTTCGACGCCTGGGGATTCGGTTTCAAGAACGACTCGCTGCCCCCGGTTTCCCGGACCGATTCGCTGCGGGCGCTGGGCGGCAACTTTTCGCTGCGACGCGGGGACGGAAGCCCCCGGCGCTTCAATTTCAACGCGCTGGCACAGGGGTACAGCAGCGACCTGCTGGCCCGCTACCTGCGCTCGAAAGGCATCGGCGATATGCTGGTGAACGTGGGCGGCGAGATGTTCTGCGCCGGGGTCAACCCGTCGGGCAAGGCCTGGACCCTGGGCATCGACACCCCCTATGACGGCAACGATGCGCCCGGAGAAAAACTCAGCCGGATTTTCGAAGTCCGGGATGTCCCCGCCGCAGTCGTCACCTCCGGCAATTACCGGAAATTCTATGTCCGCGACGGTGTCAAATATTCCCACACCATCGACCCCGGCACCGGCCGTCCGGTCTCCCACGACCTGCTTTCCGCCACCGTCATCGTCGGAGCCGGATGTCCGCTCACCGCGCCGGGAGCCGCATTCGAGAGATGGGAGACGACGCTGGCGGACGCGCTGGCGACCTACTGTATGGTGGTCGGGCCGGAAGCCGCGAAGGCCTTCGTGACTGCGCAGCCAGGCATCGAGGCCTGCCTCATCAGCGGTACCGGTCAGGAAGGTACGGAGATGGAGGTTTGGTGCTCCGAAGGATTCGGGGCCGTCCGTTAAGCCGTCAGGCCGACATCGACGCGATGGTTTCCAGCGTAAAGTTGAGCGCCCGGCAGCACGCTTCGTCGAGTGTCAGCAGCGCAGGCGGAACGGAGCCGGCGGCCGCCAGGACGACGGTCAGCAGCGATGCGGTCATCAGCAGGGTCATCAGCGGGGCGCACAGCAGGTTGGTAAGCAGAAACCACAGCGGAAAGGTGCCGAACTTCCACCAAGCCAGCGGTCCGGTGAAAAGCTGGCAGGAAAGGGACAGGGCGCTGAGTTCCCATACCCGCCTGAGCATCTTGCGGATGGCGCGGAGCGGTGCGGGCCGACGGTCCGCCTCCGCCGGTTCCGTCCACCAGGCCTGCAGGTGCGGAAAGACGAAGGTGATGCCCGCCATCGCCAGATAGGAAAGCTGGAAACCGATTTCCCGCAGGACCGGGGGCGACAGGGCCAGCTGGAGGATGAGGGCGCTGCAGAAAACGTCCTTGGCGGCCACCCGGCGTTCGAGAAGGACGGCCGTCTCCCTCAGAAAAATAAACAGGAAAGCCCGCACGATGGACGGGCCGGCTCCGACGGCCAGGGTATAGGCGCCGCACAACAGGATGATGCCTCCGCTGCGGATTTTTTTCCAGGCCGGAGCGTTGCCCAGGACTTGCAGCAGGCGGGTGACGGCGAGATAGAGGATGCCGATATGCATTCCCGACAAGGCCAGCAGATGGGAGGCCCCGCTCTGCCGGAATGCCGCTTTCAGCGGTGCGGACAGGCCGCTGCGGTCCCCCGTGAGCAGGGCGCATACCAGTTCGGCCGTTTCCGGACGGCGGTAAGGCAGGCTGCGGACCAAGCGTCGCAGCGCATCGGCCCATCCTTCCGCTCGCTCCCATCTCCAGCCTTGCGCGTCTTCGGCCACCATCCCGCAGAACAGGCCTGTTGCAAAAACACAAAACAGAAAAAGTTTTTCTTTTTTTTGACCTTTCTGTCGAAAAAATTTCGTAAGGAGCAGGAGGACCGCCAGGGGGATGCCGGCTGCGGCCGCAGCATCTGCACGCAGGGAAATTCCCAGCGCGACACCGCCCGTAAAGGCCGCAGAACAGACAATCGGTTCGTCCAACATCGTTTCATATCTACTGACAGAAGTAAATATCAAGAATTATTTCCTATCTTTGCGGCAAATACGGAAAAACTTTTTCCGTCAGAAAAATTTTTCTTTTTTCGTAACCTTTTAAAAACGGAACTTATGATTATCCTGGTTCTCAACTGCGGCAGTTCTTCCCTGAAATACCAACTGCTGGATATGAAAAATGACGAAGTCTATGACTTGCTGGCCAAAGGCCTGGTGGAACGTATCGGAATGGATATGTCCCGGCTGAAACACCAGCCGGTCGGCAAGGAAGCCCTTGTGGTGGACAAGCCCATTTCCGACCATACCGTCGCCATCCGCGCCGTGCTCGAAGCCCTTACGGACAAGACTTACGGCGTGCTCTCCAGCCTGGAGGACATCGAGGCCGTCGGACACCGCGTGCTGCACGGAGGAGCCAAGTTTACGGCCAGTATGCTCATCAGCGACGAGGTGGTCGCCCAGATTGAAAAATGCTGCGACCTCGGCCCGCTGCACAACCCTGCCAATCTCAAGGGCATCTACGCGGTCACGGAAGTGATGCCCGGCACGCCTCAGGTGGCCGTCTTCGATACGGCCTTCCATCAGACGATGCCCGATTACGCCTATATGTATGCGATTCCCTACCGCTACTATGAGAAGTACGACATCCGCAAGTACGGCTTCCACGGGACGAGCCACCGCTACGTGTCCGCCAAGGGCGCCCAGTTCGCCGGACTGGACTACCACAGCAGCCGCATCATCACCTGCCACCTCGGCAACGGCAGTTCGATTGCCGCCGTCTCGGGCGGGAAATGCATCGAGACCTCGATGGGCCTGACTCCGCTGGACGGCCTGATTATGGGTACGCGCAGCGGCGCCGTCGATCCGTCCGTCATCACCTATATCCAGAACAAGGAGGGAATGTCCGCCGCCGAAGTGGAGAATATGCTCAACAAGGAGAGCGGTTTCCTCGGCGTATCCGGCATCTCTTCGGACGCCCGCGACCTGGGAGCGGCCGCCGACAACGGCGAGTACCGGGCCAAACTGGCCTTGAAGAAACTGGTGCACGGCATCATCCACTACATCGGCGCCTATACGGCCGAGATGAACGGTGTGGACCTGGTGGTCTTCACGGGCGGCATCGGCGAGAACAATGCCCGCCTGCGCCGCCGTGTCTGCGACAACCTGGGCTATCTGGGCATCAAGTTCGACTATGAGGCCAATGACTGCCGGGGCAAGGACGTGATGATTACCCTGCCGGAGTCCAAGGTCAAGGCTGCCGTCATCTGCACCAACGAAGAACTGGTCATCGCCCAAGATACGATGCACATCGTCCTCAACGAAGCGGAATAATACCCGTAGCGCTTATCTTGCCGGCCAGCGCCCGGCAGGCCAGCTGCAAATCCTGAAAGGTCTTTTCGAAGTCGCCGGTGTACCAGGGGTCTGCCACGTCGCGGGCGACGCCGGCGTACGACATCATCAGTTGTATCTTGCCGTCCGGGTCATCGGGGATGATTCTCCGGATGAGACGCAGGTTGGATGCGTCCATACAGATGAGCCGGTCAAAGCGGTCGTAATCAGCCCGGACCAGCTGACGGGCGCGTTTGTCGGGGTCATACCAGACATTATGCCGGGAAAGGCATTGCCGGGCAGGAGGATAGATGGGATTGCCGACTTCTTCCGACGAGACGGCTGCGGATTCGACGAAGCAGGAATCCGCCAGTCCGGCGGACTTCAGCAAGGCCTTGAACAGGAACTCCGCCATCGGACTGCGGCAGATATTCCCGTGACAGATAAACAGAATTTTGGTCATCGCACAACAAGCCCCAAAAGAATCATCTGGGAAGGGTCTCTTTCGAGGACTGGCACGTCAGCCTTCATAACTTTTATCTGATTTCCGACAGATTGAGCGATGGCCATACCGATGAGTTTGACCGGATTGCCCGGCCGTTGCGAAGCAGTCCCGCACACGAAATGCTCAGTTCGTCTTGAAACTGCATTCATTATCCGCATACTCACGGTGCCCGTTGCGGATTACGACGGCGCGGAACCAATAGGTCGTACCGGATTTCAATCCCGTCAGATTGAAAGACAACTTCCCGTCCCCATCGGGAATGACGCGCTCCGTCGTCTGTGCATTCTGCTCAAAATCCAGGTCGGTATATTCAAAAACGAAAACGCATTGCGCGATTTCTTCCTGGCTGAGTACGGTCATGGCATTGAGGGTCGCGCTGGTGAAATCGACATCCGTCGCGTCCTGGGTCACGCAATAGTTCTGCGTGGTAAAATCCATAAGGACGTCAAACAGAGATATTCCCTTGACGGTCAGATAGGGCATATAGTAGTAGGTCGTATTCGGCTTGAGCCCCTCGACGGTGATGCCGAACTTGCCGTCCCCCACATCGAAGGAGGCAAACTTCGTCCGCTTCACCGCGCTGTCATCCAGCATATAGCGGTCAAATTCCTTTTCCGAATAATAGAAGCACAGATCCATCTTCCCGCCGGAGATGTTGCCAAAGCGGATATTGGACATCAATTTGGCCGAAGTGGGAGTCACATTTTCCGCCTCCGCCGTCCCTATATAGACATAGGTAAGCGAGCCGTCGGAATTGTCCTTTTTGCAAGAGAAGATGACAGGCATCAGGGCCGCCATCAGGAAGGGAAGCAAAAATCTTTTCATCATTCAATCATTTTTGCAAAGATAAACATTTCTCCTGACAGACAAAACAATCAAAAAAGAAAACTGCGGCCGACAGTAAGGAAGGCAAGCGCCTTTTTATCGCAAATACTTCCGTTTCATACTTTCCTGCTCCCCGGCTGTGAAGCCAAGAGCCTGTTCCAGATAGACCTGTAGGGAGCCATAGCGGGAATCGATGAGGTCCAGCGTACGCTCAAAGTTCTCCACATTCACGCCAATCATGGAACGGATGAAGGAAAGTTCCGCCTCTCCCCCACCCTTCTCGACAATTTTGGCCGACAGGGCCTCCACGGCGGAAGCGTAGGAGACATTGGACAGCGCAAAATCCTCCACAATGGTTTCCCGGCTTGCACCCAGTGACGCCAGCACAAAAGCGGAGCCCCATCCGCAGCGGTCCTTCCCCTGGGAGCAGTGCCAAAGCGCCCCGCCTTCAGAGGACAGCACGCCACGGAGAAACTCTCCATAGCGTTTCTGGGATGTCGTATCCATGACAATGGACGGATAAAGTTTCCGGGCCATCTCCTGTGCCTTGGGGTTAAAAGCATAGGAGGACAAGGTTTCCAGCAGATTCTGAGACCGCACCACCGTCGTGTCGGCCCGGCCGGAAGCAAAAGCTGCCACAAACGCCTCCGGGAGCGTGGAAAGCCAGGTATTTTTCACACCCTCCATTTCCCGGTCCATTGCCTTTCCGCGTTCTGCGTCAAAACGGAAATCGAAGATATCGCTGAGAGCGAAACGGCTTTTCAGCAGGGCCACATCGGCATCTGATGCCTTGGAGAGCTCTGCGGTTCGGAGCAGTTTGCCCGCGCGGATGGTCCGGCCGTCCTGCATCACCAGGTCGCCCAGTTCCCGGGCGTTCTCTATGCCTTCAAACGCAATGGTTCTTTCTTTTGGGGAAGAGCAGCAGACGGACAGCACAAGAAAAGGAGTCAGAATGGACAATAGACGTTTCATATTATCAGTATGCGCCAAGCATTTTTTCTACTCTTTCAACGCTGATTTCCGGCAGGGGCCTCAAAGCCGGGATTGTAGAGCTTGGCCAATGCATTGCGCGTTTTGTGGACATAGGATACGGCGGTTCCGCCCTCTCCGCTCCGGATGTAATGCTCCAGATCGATTATTTGATAATTGCTTATGATGCCTGCCGACTGTCGTTTCATAACATATACAATTGAACCGGCCGCAAATATAGCATTAATTTTAATATACCTCTCTCCTGAAACGCAGTTGTGTGTACGGCCTTTCTGGGTGAAACCGGCCGTCCTCGCGCAGGAAGCATCCGACAACAAGAAATTCGAGGACGTCGCCTACTTCGAGCCCTTCTACCTCAAAGACTTCGTCGCCACCACCCCCCAAAAAAGAGCTTGCTTTAACGGCAGGGTGTTCATGGTCAATATAGCAATTTTTCTCGAAGGGTGCGTTCTATCATGGCTCTAATTTTTATGCAAATATAAATTTTAATTTTAAAATAACATAAAATGAGCGAAAATACTGACCTTCCCTGAGAAAGGTCTATGTTCCCCTGGTGATGAGAAACATCAATACCCTTGATATCTGGATGTGATTTTGCCTTTAGGCTCTTCTCGTGCTTGATAGCCCAATAGTCTTCATTAAAGCATGGCCCCGTTGTCTTTGGTGGAATAAGTCGAGAATAATCTATCTCGACCGCGCTCACTATGCCGGTGATTAACAGGATGCCGATTAATGCAAATAAATATCTTGTAGAACGTTTCATGCTCCATTCTTAGTTTTGGTTCCTCGTTATGTAGAAAGTCCAGCCGCCATCATCTTGATGAAGAGGACGGACGTGCAAGAAATGGTCGTGCGGGAACCATTTGTAATACTCTTCTGGCATATCGACAATGGATGGCTTTCCGTAATAGGATTTCAGGCTCTCGACAATAGTGTCAAGGATGCGGTGGTCGGTTTCACTGGATATGAATGCGACATCCTTCACGATCCCTTCTTCACCTTCATTTTCGTAGGTAACGTTCATCCCAAAAGGATTCCCTTCCAAAAGTACTCTAGTAGAGAAACCGTCCTTACGATAATTTAAAAAGCCATCCGGACCGAGGTCTATTTGTAAAAAAGAATTCCTTGCGAGTTCTCGGATAAGTCGCTTGGGCGTCCCGACCATCTCAATGCCGAATAAATCAATACTGGGCTTCTGGTC
>CADBLM010000021.1 GCA_902795445.1 uncultured Bacteroidia bacterium | reverse complement strand
TATTTCCTGCCAGTCACTCCTTACTTCGTGGAAAAAGTGATCCGGAAAGAGAAGCCGCAGGGTATCCTGCTGGCCTTCGGCGGCCAGACGGCGCTCAACTGCGGCGTAGAGCTATACAAAAGCGGCGTGCTCGAATCCCACGGCGTGCAAGTGCTCGGCACCCCGGTGCAAGCCATCATGGACACGGAAGACCGTGAACTCTTTGTACAGCGGATGGACGAGATAGGCATCCAGACCATCAAGTCCCACCCGGCCGCCAATTTGGAAGAGGCCCGCGCCGCTGCCCGGGATGTGGGTTATCCGGTCATCCTGCGTGCTGCCTATGCCTTGGGTGGCCTGGGTTCCGGTTTCTGCGAGGACGAGGCCGAGCTGGAAACCGTCGCGCGCAAAGCCTTTTCCTTCTCGTCGCAGGTGCTGGTCGAGAAATCGCTGCGCGGCTGGAAGGAGATTGAATTTGAGGTGATGCGCGACCGCTTTGACAACTGCATCGCCGTGTGCAATATGGAGAATTTCGACCCGTTGGGCATCCATACCGGAGAGAGTATCGTGGTGGCCCCCTGCCAGACCCTCACCAACGACGAGTGCAACTTCCTTCGCAAGAAGGCCATCGAGATTGTGCGTCATGTCGGTATTGTCGGCGAATGCAACGTGCAGTATGCCTACAGCCCCGACGGCGGGGATTACCGCGTCATCGAGATCAACGCCCGCCTGAGCCGCTCGTCCGCCCTGGCATCCAAGGCAACGGGCTATCCCCTTGCCTTTATCGCGGCCAAAATCGGCCTCGGTTACGGCCTGCACGAGCTCACTAACACCGTCACCAAAACCACCCCGGCTTTCTTCGAGCCCGCCCTGGACTACGTGGTTTGCAAGATTCCGCGCTGGGACCTGGCCAAATTCAAGGGCGTTTCCCGGAAGATTGGATCCAGCATGAAAAGTGTCGGCGAGGTGATGGCCATCGGCCGCACTTTCGAGGAGGCGATGCAAAAGGGCCTCCGTATGATTGGTCAGGGCGCCAACGGCTTCGTGTGCAACAAACCCTTCAGGAGCGAAGACCTGGACGATGTGCTGCGGCATCCGACGGATGTGCGTATTTTCGCCATCTCGGCCGCCTTCGAAGCCGGTTACTCGGTAGACCGCATCTATGAACTGACCAAGATAGACCGCTGGTTCCTCGAAAAGCTTGGGAACATCGAGACCACCTATCGGCGGCTGGAATCCTGCAAAAAACTGACAGACATTGACTTTGACCTTCTCCGGACGGCCAAATGCCAGGGTTTTTCCGACATCCAGATTGCCCGGGTGCTGGAAGTTCCCGAGGCCAAGGTACGTGAATACCGCATTTTCCTGGGCCTGCGTCCCCGCGTCAAGCAGATTGATACCCTCGCGGCGGAATTCCCCTCCTCCACCAACTATCTCTATTTGACTTACAACGGCGATGTGGACGACATCAACTTCGACGACGGGGCCGACACTGTAATTGTCCTGGGCTCCGGCGCCTACCGGATTGGCAGCAGCGTGGAGTTTGACTGGTGCGGGGTGAATGCCCTGAACACCCTGCGCAGCAGCGGCTACAAAGCGGTGATGATCAACTACAATCCTGAGACCGTCTCTACCGACTACGATGTCTGCGACCGTCTCTATTTTGACGAGCTCAGCTTCGAGACCGTGATGGAAATCTGCGGCCTGGAGAAGCCCTACGGCGTGATTGTGAGCATGGGAGGCCAAATCCCCAACAACCTGGCCATTCCGCTGATGCGCGCCGGTGTACACATCCTGGGCACTACGGCGCACAACATTGACCGGGCCGAAGACCGCAACAAGTTTTCCCAGTTCGTGGACAAGCTTGGAATTGACCAGCCTCGCTGGAGCGAGCTCACCACGATGGAAGACGTGGAAAAGTTTGTCGATGAAGTGGGCTTCCCCGTGCTCGTGAGGCCGTCCTACGTGCTCTCCGGCGCCGCCATGAATGTCTGCTACAGCAAGGAGGACCTGCGGATTTTCCTTGACAGAGCCGTAGAGGTTTCCGAAGAGCATCCCGTGGTCATCAGCTCCTTTATGCAGCGCTGCAAGGAACTGGAGTGCGATGCTGTGGCAGACGGCGGAAAAGTCATTGCCTACGCCATCTCGGAGCACATTGAGTTTGCCGGTG
>CADBLM010000020.1 GCA_902795445.1 uncultured Bacteroidia bacterium | reverse complement strand
GGGCAGGGCCAGGCCGATGGCCTCGGTCAGGCAGTTCATCGAATTGGCGGTGAACATACCGGAGCAGGTGCCGCAGCCGGGGCAGGCGTTGCGCTCCACTTCGGCCACTTCTTCGTCGGAAAGGGTGTTGTCGGCGGACTTGATCATCGCGTCGATGAGATCGAGCCGGGCTTTGCCGAGCACGCCGGCCTCCATCGGGCCGCCGGAAACGAAGATGGTGGGGATGTTCAGGCGCATCGCGGCAATCAGCATACCGGGCGTCACCTTGTCGCAGTTGCTGATGCAGACCAGCGCGTCGGCCTTGTGGGCGTTGACCATATACTCGACGCTGTCGGCGATGATGTCGCGGGAAGGCAGGGAATAGAGCATCCCGTCGTGGCCCATCGCAATCCCGTCATCCACGGCGATGGTATTGAATTCGGCAGCATAACAGCCCAGCCGTTCGATTTCCTCCTTGACCATCTGCCCCGCCTCGTGGAGGTGGGTATGTCCGGGAACAAACTGGGTAAAGGAGTTGGCGATGGCGATGACGGGCTTGCCCATCTGCTCTTTCTTCATACCATTGGCTATCCACAAGGCGCGGGCCCCGGCCATTCTCCGGCCTTCCGTCGTAATGCTGCTTCTAAGTTTCATAATACTTGTCTTCACTTCTACCCGGCTCTCGTCCGCGTGCGCGAAAGCACGAAAGAACGAAAAGTCCGAATTGCAAAGATAAGGATTATCTTGCAAAAAGGCAAGGAAAATCCGCTATGCGGCAAAAAAACGGAAATTACTTCTTCTTGGAGGACGACGCCCCGATGGCCGCGCCGGCAATCACACCGGCGGACAAAGCGATGCCCAGGCCGACTCCCACGACCGGAATCACCCCGGCGGAAGAGGCTTGCACACCCAGGGTAATGTCCCACCAGCTGAGGGCGCCGCTCCTCCAGCCCAGACGCATTCCGGCCTCTCCGCCGAAAGAGCCGTAATCATAGCCGATGCCTCCGTACAATTGATAGTCGAGTTTGCCCGAATCATTGGTCAAGCGGAAAACAGGACCGACATTGGCCCCGAACTGCTTGGCCGAGAGGGCATACATCGCCGAGAAGTAAAAACCCAGATGGCGGTGGCAGTAGGCATACTGTCCTCCGATGAGCGTGCTCTTCTGCTTGCTGTTGTACCCGACGAGCAAATCGACGAAATGCGAGGCGAAGTCGTCCTCCGTCATCTGGAAACGGGAAATCCGGGGCAGATACAGGGAGACGTTCGTCGTCTTGCCATCCTCGACGGCAAAAGATTTTTCGGCAGACGCGTTATAGCCGTATGATGAAGCGGATATGCGGTACGTACCCGGTTTGAGCAGGAGGACATAGGGAGAACTGTAAGAGTAAACGGTCTGCTGTTCTCCGGACACGGACGAAATATACAGCGAAGTCCCGCCCGTGCTGTTGTGGGCAATTTTCACCGTCCCCTGCAGCGGGACGGGAGAGGGCACCGTCACCCTGGCGTCCATATCTTCCGTCACCTGCACATCCCGCACCCCGTCGTGGCAACCCTCCTTCACGGCCGTGAAACGATAGGTCCGGCCGATGTCAAATTCTGCCGTCACGCTGTTGGACCCCCCTAAGGGAGCGCCGTCGCAGCAGAGACCGGCCATCCCGTCCAACGTGGAAACGGTCAGGGTACGGCGGGTCGGACGGACGGAGAGAATCTTATGGACGGAGTATTTCTCATTCCCCTCCGGACGGGGAACGTCGATGACAAAATTTTCGTCCTGATAGCCTTCCATCCGCAGACACACCTGATGCTTGCCAATCAGCACCTGGCCCAGCCAGCTGGTCTTTCCGACGCTCTTCCCGTCCAGGATGACCTCCGCCGTCAATGGCGCCGATGTCAGCATCAGATTGCCCAGAATCGGCACGGGCGGACGGACCGAAACCGTCAGAGTCCGGCCTTCCAGCTCCGTCCCGCCGGGGATGCGGGCTTCCTGCGAATGATGGGAGGGCCGGGAGGCGACGACTTTGTAACTCACGCGGCTGCCCACCCGCAGCGACATTCCGCTGCGTCCCTCGCCGAGCACGCGTCCGGCGGCGTCCATCACCGTCAGCTGCGCCTCCTCATCCTCACAGATACAGGTCACCGTGCCGAACTGCGGCCGCAGGACAAGCGGGGGCAGCGTCTGGACGGAACCGTCCGACACTACCTCCACCCGGCATTCTTCGTTGTAATAATCGTCCTTGCTGAAAAGCAGGCGGTGCGTCCCCCGGGCGATTTTTCCGCTTCGCAGCGGGGTGCTGCCGAGCGGCCGGCTGTAGTTGCCGTCGAGGAACACTTCCACGCCGGAAGGTTCGGTCGTAAGTTCCAGACGGCCGAAGGCAGGCACGAGGCTGACCTGCTGCTCGTGAATCGCTTCGGCAAGCGAACAACTGCCGTAATAGGTTTCGTAATACTCGCTTTCCACCTTGAAGTCATAGCGGCCCCAGTCCAGGGCGGCTTCGAAATAACCGTCCGTCACCGACTGTGAATCCATATCGTAGCGTCCTTCCGTTCCGTAGGATACGACGCAGGTATCCGGCTGGATATGCAGTTTGAAAATGCCTTCGTTGAGCGAAACCTCCGTCACCACGTGACGAGAAGCGCCGACGCTGAGACTCAGGCGGTAAACCTTGCCGGGATGCAGCGAAACGCCCACCCGGGCCGTCGTCTGGTATCCGGCCGCCGTGAAGAAGATGTTTTTGGTATCCGGCGAGAGCCAGTACCACCAACTGCCGTCCGCACGTTGGTTGGTCTGCCCCTTGGGGGCGGGTACGGGAGCGATGCCGCCGCCCGTATTGAGCACCAGCGGAACGTTCAGCGGAGAGGAAGGAGTGACCTTGAGAAGGGCGCAGACCTGGTCGTTGACATCGGTCTGCCGGTAATAACTGGCCGCATCAAGGTCGGCGGCATCGAGGACGGGGGTTCCGTTGACGGACATCTGGATCTGCGCCCTTGCCTGCGGGAACGCAAGCAAGAGAAACGGTAAAAGCAACAAAGCCTTACGCGTCAATACCGTCCGGAGCAGCCCGGGAACTGACTGGACCGGCAGGGATACAGCGCTCATCCGGGTCATTGTTTCTTGTCCGTCCTTTTTTTCTTTCCGGACTTGCCGGAGCCGTGCGGACGGCGGGGATTTTTCTTCGGAGAACCGTCCTTGCCGCCTCCCTGGGTATGGGAGAAATGCCGTTGGGGAAGGCGGTCGTCCGCCTTTTTGTCCGGGTCCGGGATCAGTTCGTAATCAAGGAGTTTCTGTTCCAGCGAGGTGCTTTTCACCCGCACGCGGACCTCTTCCCCCAGATAGTAGGCCTGACGGGTCCTGCGGCCCACCAGCCGGTAGTTTTCTTCGTCGAAATCGAAGAAGTCCGTGTGGATTTCCCGCAGGGGGACCATCCCCTCGATTTTGGTCGGTTCGACCTCCACGTACATCCCCCAGTCGGTCAGGCCGGAAATGTGCCCCGTAAACTCCTGTCCGATACGCTCGGACATATATTCCACGAGTTTGTACTTGACGCTCGCCCGCTCGGCGTCGGCGGCGACCTGCTCCCGCTCGGAGCAATGCTTGCAGAGGGCCTCGTAAGACTCTTTCGACGCGCTCGCTCCCCCGCCCAGGTAAAGGGTCAGCAGGCGGTGGACCATCATATCGGGATAGCGGCGGATGGGCGAAGTAAAATGCGTGTAATACGGGAAGGCCAGGCTGTAGTGGCCGATGTTGTCGGTCGAATAGACGGCCTTGGCCATCGCCCGCAGGGCGATCAGTTCGATAGCGCCCACCTCGGGCTTGCCGGCGGCCTCCGCAAAGAGGGTTTTGAGGGATTGGGCAATCTCCTTGCCCGAACCGACGGGACCGAGCCGATAGCCGAAATTGCCCGCGAAATTGCGGAGCGTATCGATTTTGAGGGCGTTGGGCTCGTCGTGGATACGATAGACGAAGGTTTTGGGCTGCGCGCCCCTGGGCAGTTTCTCCCCCGCCCCCTTGCCGACGAACTCCGCCACGGTCCGGTTGGCCATCAGCATAAATTCCTCGATGAGCCAGTTGGCTTCCTTGCTGAATTTCTGATAGATTTCCACCGGGCGGCCCGTCTCGTCCACGCGGACTTTCATCTCGGGACGGTTGAAATCAATGGAGCCGGCGGCAAAGCGTTTCCGGCGGATAACGGTGGCCAGTTTGTGCAGTTGCAGCACGGCCTGACCGATCTTTTCGGGTACGCCGCCCGTCCGGGGGTCGCCGCTGTCGATGATGGCCTGGGCGCCTTCGTAGTCGAAACGCCAGTCGGATTCGATGACCGTCCGCCGGATGCGGGAAGAGACCACCCGCGCCTGCGGCGTCAGTTCGAGGATGACCGAATAGGTCAGTTTCTGCTCGTGAGGACGCAGGGAACAGAGTTTGTTGGACAGTTTTTCGGGAAGCATCGGGACGGTCCGGTCCACCAGATAAACCGAGGTGCCGCGCGACTTGGCCTCCTCGTCCACCGCGGAACCGACCCGCACATAATGGGTCACGTCGGCGATGTGGACGCCCACTTCGAAATTGCCGCCTTCGAGCATCCGCAGCGAGAGGGCGTCGTCGAAATCCTTGGCATCCGAAGGGTCGATGGTAAAGGTCAGGACCTGGCGGAAATCTTCCCGGCCTTTGAGATCGGCATCCGTAATCTCTTCGCTGATGCTGTCCGCCGCCCGGGCCACCTCCGGCTCGAAGCGGTACGGGAGGTTGAATTCGGCCAGGATGGCGTGCATTTCGGTATTGTTCTCGCCGGGCATTCCCAGCACGTCGGTCAGATGACCGGTCGGACAGGGATCGCCGCGTTTCCAGAAATCGACGACGACGCTCACCTTCTCCCCTTTCCGGGCGACGAGCTCCTGTCCGTCCTCATCGTAGATTTTGAACAGGCGGTAACTGTCTCCGTCTGCCGGGATGATGCTGCCGGGGCGGTCGGCGCCGACGGGCAGCTGGATGTCATAAGGCATATTCCTTCCCTGCATCAGCACCCAGGCCTGGTCGCCGACGATATGGAGGATGCCGACGAAGGGCTTGCCGGAACGCCGTATGACTTCGGTCACGAAGCCTTCCGCCCGCGTCTTCAAGCCGGGTTCGCGGAGGACGTTGAGCCGGACGGTATCGCCGTCAAGGGCCGTCCCCGCCTTGGAGGATTTGACAAAATATTCGTTTTCTTCGTCTTGCGCCTTTACGGACAGGGAGCCGTCCCGGGACATCTTGACAACCCCGACAACAACCCGGGGAGGGGCGGCTTTTTTCTTTTTTCTTTTTTTCGAACTCATTCTGATTCTGATTCGCTTAATCAATCTTGCAAAGTTAGCAAGATTTTTCGGGAAAATCAGTATCTTTGCGGGGTTATTGAAAATTGTCTCTTATAAAGAAAGATATTGTATGGATAAAAAAGTACTCCTGATGATTCTGGACGGTTGGGGCGAAGGGCGTCACGACCATAGCAATGCCATCTATACCCAAGGCACTCCTTTTATCGACTCTCTCCGGGCCAAATATCCGATGAGCCACCTGCTGACCTGCGGCGAGGCGGTCGGCCTCCCCGACGGCCAGATGGGCAACAGCGAGGTGGGGCACCTCAACCTCGGCGCAGGCAGGATTGTCTATCAGGACCTGGTCAAGATCAACATCGCCTGCCGCGACCACAAACTGCTGGACAACGCCGAAATCAAGGCGGCCTACGACTATGTGAAGAAAAGCGGCCGCAAACTGCACCTGATGGGACTGGCCTCGATGGGCGGCGTCCACTCCTCCCTCGCCCACGTCTTCGAGTTCCTCGCCGTCGCCAAACAGTATGGCTTGGAAGACGTCTTCGTCCACTGCTTTATGGACGGACGCGACACCGACCCGCACAGCGGCAAGGGTTTCGTCGAACAGCTGGAGACCGAAATGGCCCGCACGACCGGCCGCGTCGCCTCCGTCTGCGGACGTTTCTACGCGATGGACCGCGACAAGAGATGGGAGCGCATCAAAGAGGCATACGACCTGCTGGTCAGCGGGAAAGGCGCCCATTTCAGCAGCGCGCAGGAGGGCATCGAAGCCTCCTACGCCGAGGGGGTGACCGACGAGTTTATCAAGCCCATCGCCATCACCGGCCCCGACGGGGAAGCCATCGGCAAAATCGAGGAAGGCGACGCCGTCATCTTCTTCAACTTCCGCAACGACCGCGCCCGCGAAATCACCGCCGTCCTCACCCAGCAGGATATGCCGGAAATGGGAATGCACACCCTGCCGCTGTACTACTGCTGCCTCACGCCGTACGACGCCTCCTTCACGGGCCTGCACATCCTCTTCGACAAGGAAAACGTGACGGACACCCTCGGCGAGACCGTCTCCAAGGCCGGAAAACGCCAGCTCCGCATCGCGGAAACCGAGAAATACGCCCACGTCACCTTCTTCTTCAACGGCGGACGCGAGGCGCAGTTCGAAGGGGAAGACCGCATCCTGGTCAACTCCCCGAAAGTGGCGACCTATGACCTCCAGCCCGAAATGAGCGCGCCCGAAGTGACCGAAAAACTGGTGGCCGCCATCGCGACGGAGAAGGAAGACCTGATCATCCTCAACTTCGCCAACGGCGATATGGTGGGACACACCGGCGTGTATCCGGCCATCTGCAAAGCCGTGGAGACCATCGACGGCTGCGTCAGGCAGGTAGTGACGGCCGCCATCGAGCACGGCTACGCCGTCCTGCTCACCGCCGACCACGGCAACGCCGACTATGCGGTCAACGAGGACGGGACGCCCAATACAGCCCATTCCCTCAACCCCGTACAGTTCGTCGTCATCAATGCGGGTGAAGAAGTCACCCAAGTCAAAGACGGCGCCCTCTGCAACGTGGCGCCGACCATTCTCAAACTGATGGGAATCCCGCAGCCCGCCGCGATGACGGCGGAGCCGCTGATTTAAGGGGCTTCCCTATTTCTGAGCGATATGCTTTTCCCAGGCCCAGGCGGAAGCCAGGGTCTCTTCTATGCTGCGCTCTGCCTTCCAGCCCAGTTCCTCATTGGCCAGGGTCGTTTCCGCCCAGATGGCGGTCACGTCGCCGGGACGGCGGTCCACATATTTGTAATTGAGTTTGACCCCGTTGACCTTCTCGAAGGCATTCACCAGTTCGGCCACGGAAACCGGCCGTCCTGTCCCCACGTTGAAGATTTCGTAATCGGCCTTCATCCTGCCGTCCAGCATCCGGGAAACGGCGGCCACGTGGGCTTTCGCCAGGTCCACCACGTCGATGTAATCCCGCAGGCAGGTGCCGTCGGGTGTCGGATAGTCCTTGCCGAAGATGGACAGGCAGGCCCGCTTGCCGATGGCCGTCTGGGTGATGAAGGGGACGAGGTTGTTGGGCACGCCCCGGGGCAGTTCGCCGATGAGTGCGGAGGGATGGGCACCGATGGGATTGAAATAGCGCAGGGCGATACCCTTGATGCGGGCGTCCGAGCCTTCCTGGTTGGTCGCCTTCACGGTATCGCGGAGGATATCCTCGCAAATCTGCTTGGTATTGCCGTAAGGAGAGGTCGCCGGCAGCCTCGGGGACTGCTCGGTGACGGGCAGTTTCTCCGCCTCGCCGTAAACGGTTGCGGAAGAGGAGAAGAGCACGTTGCAGCCGCCGTGGGCCTGGGCCGCTTCGAGGACATTGAGGAAAGAGCCCAGGTTGTTCTTATAGTACATCACGGGCTTGGCGACCGACTCGCCGACAGCTTTGAACGCGGCGAAATGGATGACGGCGTCAATCTTGAAACGGTCGAAGAGGTCCTTTACGGCAGCGGCGTCGCAGAAGTCCATCTTCACGAAGGGGATGTCGTCCCGGCCGGTAATCTTTTTCACCCCCTCGAAACAGGTCATATCGCAGTTGGACATATTGTCCGCGACGACGACTTCATAACCGGCCGCTATGAGTTCCACGGTGACGTGACTGCCGATATAGCCCGCACCGCCCGATACAAGTACTGTCTTTTTCATATTATTTCAAATATTTTGGTTCCATTTGGGACAAAGTTATTATTTTTGTACGAGAGTTCAAAACGATATGTGTAGAAAAATAGTCCTTTCCGGCCTTGCCGCCTTCCTGCTCTTTTCCGCAACCGCCTTTTCCCAGAACGCCCCCGCCGACTCGTCGGCCCGCCCGCTCAGCCTCCGGCAGAAAATCGAAGCTATCGCCGCGGACCCCGCTCTCCGGGGGGCTACGGTCAGCCTGTGCGTGGAAACCGCCGACGGACGGCGGCTGGTCGATTACGAGAGTCACCGCCTGCTGGTTCCTTCCTCCAACCTCAAACTGATAACGACGGGAGCCGCCCTGAAGCGACTGGGCAAAGACTACCGTTTCCAGACCCGGCTGTGCTGCGACGGGACGGTCCGCGACAGCGTCCTGAAGGGCGATGTCTTCATCATCGGAGGCGCAGACCCGACGCTCGGTTCCGTGGACGCGATTGCCATTCCGGAAGACGAGCTCTTCGGGCAATGGCGGCAAAGCCTGCTCAAAGCCGGCATCCGCGAAATCGACGGCCGGATTATCGCCGACGGCAGTTATCTCGACGGGATGAAGGAATCTCCCCTGTGGCAGTTCGATGACATCGGAACCTACTATGGAAGCGGGACCGGCGGACTGCAATGGCACGAGAACTATATTTCCATCAAAGTGACGCCCGGCGAGCGCATCGGAGACAGCCTGCGCATTGAGTTCGTGGGGCCTGCGACGCCCTGGATGCAATACCGTATGCCCTGCCGGACGGGCGAACGGGGGACCGGTGACCAGCTCTACCTCTTCACCTCCGACGAGAGCAGCACGGCGGTCCTCAGAGGGACTTTCGCCCTGGGAAAGCCGACCAAGAACCTGAAAGTGAGCAACAAATTTCCGGAACGCACCTGCGCCTTCCTTTTCAGCGAGTATCTGGCGGCCAACGGCATCGCCAACCGGGGATATGACGCGGTGGACAAACTCTCGGCGGACACGCCCCGTCCGGGCGGGAAACTGCGGGAACTCTGCCGTACGGAATCTCCCTGTCTGAAAGACATCATCCGCTCCTGCAACGCCGAGAGCAACAATGTCTATGCGGAAACCTTCCTGCGGGTCCTGGGCAAGGAAATGTGCGGCAGCGCCTGCTACGATTCCAGCCTCGTCGCGCTGGGCCGGGTGCTGGACAGCCTCGGGGTCGAAAGCCGGGACACAGCCGGACGCAAGGTGGACGGCATCATCCGGGACGGCAGCGGACTGGCCCGCCACAATCTGCTCAGCACGGGCTATATGTGCCGGTTCCTGCGGGCGATGCTGGGCAGCGACTGTTTCCAGGACTACATCACGACCCTTCCGCAGCCCGGACTGCAAGGCACCGTCAAGCCCTGCCTGCGCCTGCTGCCTTCGAGCGAACGACGGCGCGTGCGGATGAAAAGCGGCTCGATGAGCGGCAACCGCTGCTACAGCGGCTACATTCTGCCCCGCCGCGGTGACACCAACGGACAGACGCTGGTATTTTCCCTGATTATCAACAACACCACTGCCGATATGTATCAGCAGCGGGCTGTCACGGACAGTTTCATCACTGCCCTGCTGGAAGAAGAGTAAACTATTTCGCGATGGCGATGGAACGGGTCTCGCGGATGACCGTAATCTTGACCTGTCCCGGATAGACCATCTCGTCCTGGATGCGGCGGGCAATCTCGGTGGAAAGGTCTTCCGCCTGTTTGTCGGACACCTGGTCGGCGCCGACGATGACGCGCAGTTCACGGCCGGCCTGGATGGCGTAGGACTTGGTCACGCCGGGATAGGACGCAGCCAGGTCTTCCATTCCCTTGAGCCGTTTGATATAGGACTCGATGACTTCCCGACGGGCACCGGGACGGGCGCCGGAGATGGCGTCGCCCACCAGCACGATGGGAGAGATGATGGAGGTCATCTCGATTTCCTCGTGGTGCGCTCCGATGGCATTGCAGACATCCGGTTTCTCCTTGTACTGCTCGGCCAGTTTCATACCCAGAAGGGCGTGGGGCAGTTCGGGATCCTCTTCGGACACTTTACCGATGTCGTGGAGCAGGCCGGCACGCTTGGCGACCTTGGGATTGAGTCCGAGCTCGGAGGCCATAATGGCGCAGATGTTGGCCACCTCGCGGGAGTGCTGCAAGAGGTTCTGCCCATAGGAAGAACGATACTTCATCCGGCCGATGAGCTTGACCAGTTCGATGTGCATCCCGTGGATGCCCAGGTCGATGCAGGTGCGTTTGCCGGTTTCCATAATCTCATCCTCCAGCTGCTTGCTCACTTTTTCGACCACTTCCTCGATGCGTGCCGGGTGGATGCGGCCGTCG
>CADBLM010000019.1 GCA_902795445.1 uncultured Bacteroidia bacterium | reverse complement strand
GAAGAGTTGCCACACGTCGCGGTAGGAACCGCCGTAGCAGAGGAACGGGTTGTGGTTCAGGATGATTCCCTGACCGCCCACGCGGATAGTCATCTGCTGGGTGACCATCTCGAAACGACCCATAAAGCCCTGCTTGATGTTCTTCATGTCGTGGTTACCCAGAATGAGGTAAATCTTCCCGTTCAGGCGGTAGAGTACATCGTTCCACTCCTTCGACCCGACGAAAATCGGTGAGAGCGAGGGCGAGGCCACCAGCCCGACGAAATCTCGTCGAAAGCCCGCAGTCGTGCAGCAAAAGTAATAAATTTTCCACTTATTTATTATATTTGTCCGGCCAATCACACTAACACCTTGAAAAAAGTATATCTCTATCTGCTCTGCGCCCTTTGCGCACTCCCTATCACTTCACCCGCTTCCGCCCAGGAAGATTTCGCCGGGATGATACGGACGCTCCACGAGAGCATCGCCAAGAAAGATTTCTACAAAACAGAAAAGGAAAAGCGTATCGACGCCATTAAAGAGCAGATTGCCCGGCAGGAAAAAATGGGAGAAGACGCACTCCCGGCCTACAACAACCTTATCTCCGAATATTTTTCCTTCAGTAGCGACTCGACTGCATTTTATCTTCGCAAAACCCTCCCGCTCTGCATAGCCCGGGGAGACAAAGAGGCTTATCTGCGCAATCTGCTCCTGATCGCCTGGAACAACACACAAAACGGAAAATGGATTGAGACCCAGGAGATCATCTCCGGCATCAAACGCAGCGACCTGAATACCTCGGATTTGCTCCAGCGCTACTACAACACCCGCTGGTCTTTTTACAACGAATACTCATCCCTGGGACCGAAAGGCTCCCGCTTCGACAGCCTGCGTATTGCCTACCGGGATTCGCTGCTGATGCACTGCGACAGCGACTCGGAAACCTTCGTTTACGCCTGTTATGAAAAGATGCTGGAAGACAAGCGTTACCGCGAAGCGGAAGGGCTGATCCGACCGCTGCTCCAGGAGAAGAGCCCCAGCCGGGGAAGGGCCGCATACTGCCTGGCCAGCATTTTCAAAGAAGAAGGAAAAATCCAGGAAGCCCAATATTACCTCGCCTATGCGGCCGTCATCGACATCAAGAACGGCGTGATGGACAACAAAGCCATTTATGAACTGGGGATGCTGTTTTTCCAGAAAGGCGATGTGGACAATGCTTACAAATGCATCAACTCCTCTTTGGAAGATGCGCTGGCCTACAACTCCCACATCCGTATCACCCGTATATCCAACGACCTGCCGGTCATCAAAGACAGTTATCTGAAAAAAATCAGGCAGGAACGGGACCGCGCCAGCCGGATGGCCTGGTTTGCAACGGCCTTGGCATTTATGCTGGCCGGATTGTCCGCTTTCATCTTCTACCAACTCTCGCTGCTCCGGCGTTCCCGCCGGCTGCTGCGGCATACCAATGACCAACTGCGTCGTCTCAACGAAGAAATCCGTTGCAAAAACTCAGAACTGGACGCCGTCAACACAAGCCTGACAGAGAGCAATGCCATCAAAGATAAATACATCGTGGAGTTTCTGGTGAACTGCTCCGATTATATCGACAAACTCAACGCCTACCGTTTTTCCCTGTTGAAAACCGCCAATGCGGGCAAATATACGGAACTGACTTCCACCTTGCGTTCGAGCCATTATACCGATGCGGAAATCCATACCCTCATGCAGAACTTCGACACGGTCTTTCTCTCGCTGGTGCCCGATTTTGTCTCTGGAGTCAACTGCCTGCTCAAGGAAGAAGCCCGCTTCGACGAAAAAGCGTTCGGACTCAACACCGAACTCAGGATACTCGCCCTCTTGCGTCTGGGCATTACGGACAGCGTACTGATAGCCCGCTTCCTCCGCTACTCAGTGACAACCATTTACAACTACCGTGTAAAGCTCCGCAACAATGCGCAGGGGGAGCGGGAAGAATTTGAGAAAAAAGTCACTCAAATCGGCAGGATTACAGCATAACTCCACTACTTTTTGCACATGAATCGCAAGGAGCCTATTGCTGATTATCAATAATTTAACAATCCATCTTTACTACTTTTCATTTTTCGGCCGCACTTTTTCCGTTCTGAACTGCATATATTTGCAAAGTCCGCCCGCGCAAGTGCGGCGACAAATGTTTGCAACATGAGAACGGATTTAAAGATTTCACTGACATTGGTTTCAATCCTCCTGGGAGTGACGGAAGCCATCGCATCTCCCTCCGCAGATATCGGAGGAAGCGTGACAGACGCAAGCGGTGAACCGCTCATCGGAGCGTTTGTGGTCGTAAAAGGAACGGCCGACGGCACCGCAACCGACATCAACGGACAATACAGAATCACAGTGCAGGAAGGCAGCACGCTGATTTTCTCCTACATCGGTTTTGAAGACAAAGAAGTTGTCTGGGAGGGACAGACGACGCTTGACATTACCCTCGGTGCCTCTTCCACCTATCTGGATGATGTCGTCGTCATCGGTTACGGGACGGTCAGGAAAAAGGATTTGACGGGTGCTGTCGGAAATGTCAGCGGCCAGACCTTGGAGAAGGCTACCGTGCCGGATGTGGGCGGGGCTTTGCAAGGGCAGGTGGCCGGACTGCAAGTCGTATCGACCGGCAAGCCGGGAGACAATGTATCGCTGAGCGTACGCGGAGTCGGCTCCATCAACGGAAGCGCTCCGCTGGTCGTCATCGACGGGGTTCCCTCATCCATCAATCTCAATTCCCTGAACATGGCGGATGTGGAGAGTGTCGATGTTCTCAAAGACGCCTCTTCCTGCGCCATCTACGGCTCACGGGGAGCTTACGGTGTCGTTCTCATCACCACAAAGAAAGGCAAGGCGGGCAAGAGCAAAGTGGATATCCGTGCCAACTGGAGCGTACAGCAGATTGCCCGCAAGATGAGACTGCTCAATGCAAGCCAGTTCGCATCCCTTCACAACGAGATGATGTACAACGCCGATATGGACCAGTACGACGGGTATGTGGATCCCACCCTTTTGGGGGTGGGAACGGACTGGCAGTCCCTGCTGTATCGGACGGGTTTTATGCAGGACTACAATTTGAGCTGGTCCGGCGGCGGCGAGGTCTATAAATACTACATTTCCGCAGAATGGATGGACCAGAAAGGTGTCATCAAAAATACGCGCTACGACCGCTTCACCCTTCAGTTCAACGGGGATGCTGATGTCAAAAAATGGCTGAAGTTCGGTCATAACATCACTTTCAACAGCGACCTCAAGAGCCAGGGAGATTACAGTATCGGGGATGTGCTCGCCGCCTTGCCCAACACCCCGGTCAAACACGAAGACGGGACCTGGGCGGGTCCAAACGGCAATCCCATCTATCAGGGGGAAGTCATCAACCCCATCGGGCGCAACGAATTGAACACCCGGAAAACAACGGGTTACAACCTGCTGGGCAACATCTACGCAGAAATCAAGCCCTGGGATTTCCTGCGTTTCCGCAGCACGGTTGCCCTCCAACTGATGATTTGGAATCAAGACAACTGGACGCAGGCCTATGACTGGGAGCCGGTCGCCACCGAAGTTTCCAACCGTTACGAGTACCACAACAATGCATTGGAGTGGATGTGGGACAACATTCTCACTTTTGACAAAGATTTCGGCAAACACCACGTCAACGCCATCGCCGGTGTCAGCATTACGGAAAACACTTACAAACATTTCGGCGGCTCCATTTCCACTTTCATCAGCGACAGCGCCCGCGAAATCAACAACGGCATTACAACCCCGCTCATCTACGGCTCGATGTCGGACTGGGCCTTGTTTTCTTTCATCGCCCGCGCCAACTATGTGTACGATGAACGGTATTTCATCACGGCCACTTACCGTCGTGACGGGTCCTCCCGTTTCAGCAAGAAGAATCGCTGGGGCAACTTCCCTTCCATATCCCTGGCCTGGAAAGTATCCAATGAACCCTTCTTCCCCAAAATTGATGCGGTTACTGATTTGAAAGTCAGGGCCGGCTACGGACTGACGGGCAATCAGACCAATGTGGGTGCCTATGGATCGGCCAACAGTTTGAGCGCCGTTCAATATGTTTTCAATGGCGTACAGACCGGTGGTTTTTCCCCCGTTGTGATGGCCAACCCCGATGTCACCTGGGAGGAGGTACAGCAATACAACATCGGAGTGGATCTGGGATTCGTAAAAAATCGCATCAGTCTGTCCGTTGACGCCTATATAAAGGATACGCGCAATATGCTGGTACCGATGAGCGTGCCCATTTCCACCGGTTATTCGGATGTCTATGTCCCTCAAATCAACGCTGGCAGTATGCGCAATGTGGGTGTGGAACTCTCGCTGACCACGCGCAACATTACCACGAAAGACTGGGACTGGTCCACCACGGTGATTGCGTCTTGGAACCGGGGCCGCATCACGGCCCTCAATGGCAATGTGCCCATCTACGGCGGCAGCCTCGGCTTGAATATGACTACCACAATCAATGCGGTGGGCCACCCGGCCGGGAGTTTCTACGGTTACTTGACGAACGGCATATTCCAGACGCCTGCCGAAGTGCTGACCTCCGCCGTGCAGGTGGAAGGTGCAACGGCACCGGGCGACATCCGTTTCAAAGACCTCAACAGCGACGGCGTCATCAATGCCAACGACCGCACTTTCCTGGGGGATCCCACCCCCAAATGGCAGTTCTCGATGAACAATTCCATTCGTTGGAAATCACTTGAACTCAATATTTTCCTGCAAGGCGTGGCGGACTGCCAGATTTTCAACGTCACAAGGATGAACCTGGAATCGATGTCCGTCGCCACCAATCAATCGGCGATGGTCCTCGGTCGTTGGAGAGGCGCCGGTACGAGCGACACGATGCCCCGGGCCGTTTACGGTGACCCCAACGGCAATGCGCGGGCCAGCGACCGATTCATCGAAGACGGATCCTACCTTCGACTGAAAAACCTGCAACTCGCCTATTCCCTCCCTTCAGATATCGTAGAGAAAATCAAACTGCAAGGGTTGAAATTCTTTGTTTCAGGACAGAATCTTCTGACTCTTACGCGTTACACGGGCATAGATCCCGAAGTGGGCGCCTCCGGACTGGACAACAACATCTATCCGCTCACCCGCACCTTCACACTGGGTATAGACTTGACATTTTAACGGAATATGAAAAAGATTACCAACCTGCTTTTCCTGACCGTACTGATGACTGCCTGTAACGGCTTTCTGGACAGGCATCCCCACGACAGCATCGACGCCGACGACTCGTCATCCATGAAGACCGAAAACGATGCCATCGCCGCCGTCAACGGTGCTTACCAACCCCTGCAATGGGCAAAAATCTGCAATATGCGTCTGTGGACGCTCGACATCGTCGCCGGCAACAGCGAAGTGGGCGGCGGTGGCGGCACCGACGGTATCGAGACGCGCGACATGGCCGACTTTATCACCAAAAGCGACAATGCCGGTGTTCTGGACATGTACAGAGGCTATTTCCCCGGCATATTGCGTTGCAATCTCGTCCTTCAGAAAGTACCCCGCATGGAAATCTCCGCAGACATCAAAAATCGCTGCCTCGGCGAGGCCCGTTTCCTCCGGGCCCTGTATTACTTTTATCAGGTGCGCCTTTTCGGAGCCATCCCGCTCATCACCGAGCCCGTCAGCATCACAGATGACCTCAAGCCGTTCCGGAGTCCGGTGGACGAAGTGTACAAACTGATTATCGCCGACCTGCGCGAAGCCATCGGACTGCTGCCCGATGCTGCCGACTACTCTGCCACCGACTTGGGACGCGCTTCGAAAGGCGCAGCCCTCGGTCTGCTTGCCAAAGTGCTGCTCACCCATAATCCCGGCACGGCCGAATACAACGAAATCGTGAGCCTGTGCGAGCAAGTGACCGGACTGGGCTATGTCCTGAATGAGGATTATACGGACAATTTCAATCCCGAGACCAAGAACAGCCGCGAAAGTCTTTTCGAAGTGCAATACTACGGCAAGACGACGGTGGGTTTCTGGGAGAACGAGACCCAATGTTCCTGGCTGAGCACTTTCATGGGACCGCGCAACAGCGGGATGGTCGCCGGTGCCTACGGCTGGAATCAGCCTACTGCCGAGTTTGTCAATGCTTATGAGCCCAACGACCTGCGCAAAAACCAGACGGTCCTTTATGCGGGCTGCCCGCCTTTCGACGGAATAGAGTACCAAAGTGCATGGGGCACGGAAACCGGTTATAACTGCCGCAAGTTCCTTGTCCCCAAATCCATCGCTCCCACCTATGATGCATCTCCGGCCAACTTCCCCATTTTGCGCTACGCCGATGTCCTCTTGATCCAGGCCGAAGCACTCAACGAACTGGCACGTACCGGCGATGCCGTGGAACCCCTCTACCAGGTCAGGGCCCGTTCCGGACTCACCAACCGTGCCGAACTGGCCTCACTCAACCAGGCCCAGATGCGGGAGAAAATCATCCACGAACGCCGGATGGAACTCGCGTTTGAAGGACAGCGTTGGTTTGACATCATACGCCTGCAGAACGGAGACTATGCCCGTTCCTGGTTCCAAAGCATCGGAAAAAACAATTTCTCCGACAAATTCCTTCTTTTTCCCATTCCCCTGAAGGAAATCGAAGCCAATGAAAACCTTACGCAAAACCCCGGATATTGAT
>CADBLM010000018.1 GCA_902795445.1 uncultured Bacteroidia bacterium | reverse complement strand
GGGCCTTTTTCACCGGGATATGCGCCCCAAAGCGGCCTATAATGCGCTGGAAGAATTGATTCTTCACGAGTGGCGTACCCGTCTCGAAGTGAAGGCCGGCCGGAGCGGTGAGGTGCGTTGGCGCGGCTTTAAAGGAACTTATCGCTTGAGTTGGAAAGACAGCCGTGGCGAAGAACATACTGCAATTGTTGACTTATGAAAAAGATAAAACTTTCCCTCTTTGTAAAGGTGCTCATCGCCATTGCGCTGGGTGCGGCCGCCGGAATGATTGCTCCGGACTGGCTGGTACGGCTTTTCAAGACCTTCAACGTGCTGTTCGCCCAGCTGCTCAAGTTCATCGTCCCGCTGCTGGTACTGGGGCTGGTGACTCCGGCCATTTACGGGCTCGGAAAGGGCGCCGGAAAGATGCTCCTTACGGTTGTGGGTGTCGCCTATGTCTCGACGGTAATGGCGGGTCTGTTCGCATTCGGCAGCGCATCGGCCTTTTTCCCGTCCATTCTCGAAGTGGGAGACCTTCAGACGGACGCTGCGGCGGCGAAGACCTTCGACCCCTACATCGACCTCAAAATCAAGCCCTTGTGCGATATGCTCACGGCTCTGTGCCTCTCTTTTATGATTGGCATCTGCTGCATTTATATCAAAGGAGAAGCCCTGAAAAGCTGGTTCGACGAGTTCGGCGAGGTGGTGAAGATGACCATCGAGAAGGCCATCATTCCGCTGATGCCGCTCTATATCTTTACGATGATGTGCGAGATGAGCGCTTCCGGGAAAATGGCCGTGGTGATGGGAACCGGCGCGAAGGTCATCGCAACGGGAGTGGTCCTCTCCATCCTTTATCTGGTCATCCAGTACGCCATCGCCGGTGCGATTGCCGGAAAGAACCCCTTCAAATGCCTCTGGAACATGTTCCCGGCGTATCTGACCGGATTTTCCATCTGTTCCTCTTCAGCCGTGATTCCGGTGACGACGGAATGTACCCGGAAAAACGGCGTATCGGAGGAAGTGGCCAACTTTGTCGTGCCGCTTTGCTCCAATGTGCATATGTGCGGTTCGGTCATCAAACTGGCCACTACGGCCGTCGCCGTGGCGCTGATGATGGGTCAGCCCATTTCCTTCGGCCTGTTCCTGAACTTCATGCTTATCCTGGCGGTGGCCACGGTGGCCTCTCCGGGCGTGATGAGCGGCGTGCTGATGGCTTCCGTGGGCTTCCTGGAGAGCATATTGGGCTTTACGCCGGAAATGACGGCCCTCCTGATGGCCATCTACCTGGCCCTCGACGGGTACGGTCCTGCCTGCAACGTGACCGGAGACGGCGCCATCGCGCTCGGTGTTGACCGCTTTTTCAGAAAATAGTATATTCGCAAAAAAATCGATATTTATGAAACGAAGCGTCCTTTTCCTGATTCCTGTTTTACTCCTTTCCGCCTGTGGCCGGAATGTCATAACGACGCAGCGGCAGGAGGGCTATACGCTCCTGCATCAGACCCAAGGCCCCACCTTGGGATACACGACGGCGCCCATCCTGGAGGTGGACGGCTATGCCTTCAAGGACCTCAGCCGTGACGGCAGACTTGATGTGTATGAGGACTGGAGGAAGCCGGCGGCGGAGAGGGCGGAAGACCTCGCTTCCCGACTTACGCTGGAGGAAATCTGCGGCCTGATGCTGTATTCCAGTGCTGTGGATGCCAACGATACGACGCTGGACGCCAAGGAGCAGTCGCTTCTGTCAGAAGACCATATCCGCCATATGCTGGTGCGCAATGTCGCCTCGCCGGCGGTGGGCGCGGGCTGGTCCAATGCCGTCCAGGCATTCCGCGAATCGGAGCGCCTCGGCATCCCTTCCAACAACAGCACAGACCCGCGCAACTACAGCAACGGTACCGCCAACATCAACAATTACAAGCCCGAGCAGGACGGGGAGTTCGACCCGGCCGGGGAGAGTGACATTTCCAAATGGCCGAGGGAACTGGGGCTGGCCGCCACCTTCGATATGGATGTCATCCGGACCCACGGGGAGGTGGTTTCGGCCGAATACAGGGCCCTGGGTATCACGACGGCCCTTTCTCCGCAGGTCGATATCGCCACGGAGCCCCGCTGGCGCCGTTTTTACGGAACCTTCGGCGAAGACCCGGCCCTGTCCCGCGATATGGCACAGGTTTACTGCGAGGCTTTCCAGAATACGCCGGGCAGCAAGACCGGCTGGGGCACGCAGAGCGTCAACTGTATGGTGAAGCACTGGCCCGGCGGCGGCAGCGGGGAAGGCGGCCGCGACGCCCATTTCGGGACCGGCAAGTATGCCGTCTATCCCGGAAACAATTTTGCCCAGGGGCTCATTCCGTTTACGGAAGGGGCCTTCAAACTTCCCGGAAAGACGCGGATGGCCTCTGCCGTGATGCCCTATTACACGATTTCCTACGGGCAGGACCCGTCCGGGGAGAACGTCGGGAACGGTTTTTCAAAGTACATCATCCAGGATTTGCTGCGCGACAAATACAATTATGACGGCGTGGTCTGTACGGACTGGGGGATTGTCAAAGATTACACGGTTCCCTGGAAGCATACGGGGACGCCGTGGGGAGCCGAGACCCTGAGCGGTGCCGAGCGGCGCCTTCTCTGTTTCGAAGCGGGCGTGGACCAGCTGGGAGGCGCCAAGGACAATGCCGTCAGTATGGAGGCTTATCGGCTGTGGACCGAAAAATACGGAGAGGAGAGCGCCCGTGCGCGTTTCAAACTGAGCGCGAAGCGCATTCTGGTCAATATCTTCAACGTAGGCCTGTTCGAAAATCCTTATGTGAGTCCGTCGGCGGCCGCCGCCGTCGTCGGCAGTAAAGCCTTTGTGGCCGCCGGCTATGACGCCCAGCTCAAGAGTATCGTCCTGCTGAAAAATGCCGGCGGAGTGCTGCCACTGGACCGGAAACTCCGCGTCTATGAGCCGCTCCGCCACGTCCCGGCCGGTCTTACCCATTGGCAGAAGCCCACGCCGACCTACGATGAATATCCCATATCCAAAGAGTTGCTCGGACATTATTTCGAAGTGGCGGATACGCCGGAGGACGCGGATGTGGCCATCGTTTCCATCAAGAGTCCCGTAGGCCACTGGGGATATATCCAGCCCGATGCCGAATATCCCGAAGGCCATTATCAGCCCATCAGCCTGCAATGGGGACCTTATACGGCCGCTACGGCCCGTGAACGGAGCATCGCCGGCGGAGACCCGCACGAGCGCAGCGACAACCGCAGTTACCGCGGTTTTACGGAAATCTCATCCAACAGCACGGATGCGCTGCTGGTGCAGCAGACCAAGCAGCTGATGGGCGGCAAGCCCGTGGTCGTCGTGCTGGCGATGGAGCGTCCTTTTGTCCCGGCTGAAATCGAGCCTTGGGCGGACGCCCTGCTCGTATTCTGCGGCGTGTCCAACAATGCCGTCCTGGATATCCTGAGCGGTGCGGCGAAGCCCTACGGCCTGCTGCCTTGCCAGTTGCCGGCCGATATGGAAACCGTCGAGGCGCAGTGCGAGGACGTCCCGCGTGATATGACCTGCTACCGGGACGCGGAAGGACACGTGTACGACTTCGCCTATGGCCTGGACTTCGACGGAGTCATCAATGACAGCCGCGTAAAGAAGTACCGGTAAATCTAATCTCGCATCTCTTTCCGGGCGACGGCGAGCAGAATCAGCTGCCCCGTCTGCCCGAGGTCGGACATCAGCAGGGGCAAAATCGGAAGAACAATCCAGATGGCAAGGATTTAAATGCAAGGGCGATGATAAAAGAATTTGATTCGAGTCAGAAAAAAGTGATTGAGGCCGAAGGGGGATACTTCCTCGTGCTGGCGCCTCCGGGATGCGGCAAGACCGAACTGCTGACGCAACGGCTGCTCCGTGCCCGTCAGGATGGACTGGACTATGAAAAGATGCTCTGCCTGACCTTCACCAACCGGGCGGCCCGCGGAATGCGGGAACGCATCGGGAAAGAGAGTCCGGATGCCTGCGAAGGACTTTTCGTGGGCAATATCCACCGTTTCTGCACCCGCTATCTGTATGAGAACCAGATTTTGCCGATGTCCGTCGGCATCATCGACGAACTGGACCAGAAAGACATTCTCGACGAGTTCGGTTTTACCAAGTTCAACGAGACCCGGCGCGGTTTTGAAAACCAGCTTCAGGTGGCGGATATCGGACGCCTCGCTGCGCGTCTCTATCAGGAGGAGCACCATCATCCCCAGGATGTGTGGCTGGAAATGCCGCGATTCAAGATGGCCGAGGTCGGCCGGAAATCCGAAGAACTGGCGGAGAAGTACTACGCCTTCAAGCAGGAGAACGGCGTGATTGACTTTGACGACATCCTCCTGATGACCTACAGCAGTATGATGGAGCCCGGCTACAAGACGCGTCAGTACTCCGATTATCCCTGGATACAAGTGGACGAGGTCCAGGACCTCAACAGCCTGCAGAACGCCATCATCGACAAACTGACGGCTCCGGAGAACTTCACCGTGATGTACCTGGGCGACGAGCAACAGGCCATTTACTCCTTTATGGGAGCGAAACTGGCCGGGCTGAATCACCTGGCGGCACGCGCCGGAGGCAACATCCTTCGTCTGGATACCAACTACCGCTCGCCCGCCTATCTGCTGGATACCTATAATATATATGCGACAACCGTGTTGGGTATGAACGGGCAGCTTCTTCCCAAAGCGGAAAAATTGGAGGAGGTGCAGCCCGGGATGATGACGATTTTCGACTATCCGGACGACAGATGCCAGGATGATGGACTGGTCAGGATTGTCCGGAAGGTAACGAAAAAGTATCCCGATGAGCGCGTCGGCATCCTGCTGCGGACGAACAAGGCGGCCGACCGTGTCTCCGCCTTGCTGGACGGGGAGGGCATCGGACACTTCAAGCTGTCCGGCCAGGATGTTTTCAAGACGGAAGAATTCAAGACGCTGGTCGCCCACTTTTCCGTCGTCCTTCAGGATACCCGTTTTTTCGATTGGGCGCGAATCCTGTGGAAAACGGGAGCGGTCTTTTCTGCCAAGGATGCCCGGAAACTGGTCTCGCGGCTGCGGGAAGCCGCCGTCTCTCCCTTGGACCTCATCGAATACGAAGGCCGTTCCTCCTATGTCGCCGAGTTTCTCAAGGCTTATGAAAGCCGCGAACTGGTCATTTTCGATACGGAGACGACCGGCCTGAACTTCTTTGAGGACGACATCATCCAGATAGCGGCCATCAAGGTGAAAAACGGCAGGCTGGTGCCCGGTTCCGGGTTCAACGTCCTCATCCGCACCGACCGGGAAATCCCTCCGATGCTGGGAACGGAAGTCAACCCGATGCTGGCGGAATATGCCAAAGGCCCCCTGTATGAAGCGGACGAGGCCTTCCGGATGTTTCTGGATTATGTGGGCGACGATGATGTCCTGGGCCATAATGTCAATTTCGATTTCCAGATACTCAAGCACAACTTGCTGCGCCGTCTCGGAGGCGAACGCATTGAGGAGCACATCCGGCGTTGCTGGGATTCCCTGAAACTCGTCCGTCTGCTGGAGCCCCGGCTGCGGGTGTATAAGCTGAAAAATTTGCTTGAAGTCTTCTCGCTGGAGGGAGAAAATTCCCACCGGGCCGATGACGATATCCAGGCAACCCGCTCTCTTGTGGATTTCTGTGCCGGAAGGATTCGGGCCTGTCTTCCCCGCCAGGCGGCGCTCTGGAGCGACGTCAATGTCAGCCGTGCCGCCCGGAACCTCAAAACCCGTTATCAGGCCTTGTATGAGCATAGCCGCGCCGCCTTGTACGACGGCAGGCGCAGTACGGGGGAGTTGCAGTGGATGGACGAGTTCGAAGCGGTCTATGAGAATCTGTGCGGCAATGGTCATTTCGCCCCGATACCGAATATGGACTACATCGTCGCTTTCCTCCGAAAGGGTGTGTTTTCTCCGGAAAAGGAGCCTTATTTCTGGGACCAGGTCAACGCCCATCTCTCAGATTTGCGGACCTTCACGCAGGCGGATTTGTGCGAGAGCGGAATCATTCAGGAAAAGGTGTATGTGATGACCGTCCACAAGGCCAAAGGGTTGGAGTTCGAGCACGTCATCCTTTTCGATGCGACCGACGGATGTTTCCCCTTGTTCCTGGCCAGAACGCCGCAGGAAAAGGAAGAAGAGGCGCGTGTCTTCTACGTCGGCATTTCCCGGGCGAAAAAGCGGCTTTCCATCCTCTATCCCCATCAGGTGCAGACCCGGATGGGACCGCTTCCCAAAGTCCTGACCCCCTTCCTGAAAAACATCAAGGACCGTTTTTCAACCTGGTCGCAGCCCGCGGCAGTTTCCCGATAGGCCATTCTGCGTTTATGAAGCCTATACCGATGTGATTAAAATACCCTCTTACCGTTCTCGCCGTGAAGCACGCCCGTCACCGCCACTTCCATAATGCCGAACGGGTCATCAGGACTGCCGCTCAATGCCGGGAAATCCGAGTGGGAGGTCAGGTTGATGCCGTAGTCGTAATAGGATTTCATCGGATAGGACTTGTCTTCCAAGCCGGCGGGGGCCGGCGCGTGTTCCCGGATATATTCCGGCGCGTTGGTGGGGCAGTGGTGCCAGTGCAGGCCGGCGCCTTCATTCCTGTTTTCAGCAATCAAACGGACACGATGCCATTTTTAACGGCATAGACCACGCATTCAACAAGGCTGTCCAGGCCGAACTTTCCCTTGATGCGCTCCTTGTAGCTGTCAACGGTATTTACGGATATCTCGAGGGCCGATGCAATCTGGAGGTTGGAATAGCCGGATGCCGTGAGCTGAAGAACCTCCAGTTCCCGGGCGGTGAGACCTCGGGGCTTTCGTGCTTCGAGATTCTCCTGCCCGCCAAAGATGCGCAGAATCCGCCCGGAATCTATGGTCTCCCCAAAGAAAAGGCTTTTTCCAGAGGCTACATCGGCAATGGCTTTCACGATGAATTCCGGTGTGGAATCCTTTGCCAGATAGGCCGATGCTCCGGAAGTGATGGCCTTGAGGATGTATGCGGGTGTCTTGTAGTGCGACAGGACCAGCGTCTTCACGGCAGGGAAGGTTTCCTGAAGCATACCCAGCAGGGTGAGACCGTCGGTATCGGCCTCCAGGGTGATGTCCACCACGGCAATGTCGGTTTCCGGATGGGCATTGAGGAAAGCTACGGCCGCACCGGGCGTTGTGACAGCATGTACCGTGCTGATAGCCGGGTCTGTTCCCAGGGCCAGCTTTAGGCCCATCACAAACACGGTGGAATCTTCGATAAGGAGTACGTTTATCATAAGTCGATAGTCATTTCAAGACCGCCTTCAGGCCGGTTGCGGGGCGTCATACGCGCACCCATTTTGTCCAATAATTCGCGGGTGATTACCAGGCCCAGGCCATGGCCCCAAGCGCCTTCGCCAGCCTGCATACCGGGGCCTTTGTCCGTTATGGTCAGCTGTCTTCCGCAGGCCTTCAGGACCACTTCCCCGCCCTCCGGACTGGCCTTCACGGCATTGTCCAGGAGGTTCCGCAGGCATGTGAGGAGCATGTTCCGGTCCGTGCGGACGACCAGGCCATCCGGGATGTCCACCCGGATGCAGCCGCCGCTTTGCACGCTGCCTGCCGCCTCCTTGGCAAGCGGCAGGAGGGGTTCCTCCCGCATCACGGGCTTGAGCATACCCTTCTGGTTCAGGGACCATAGCAACAGGTTCTCCAGCAGCGCGGAGGAGTTTTCGGCCGATCGGAATAGTGCCCGCAACCCCTCCTTGAGCTGCTCCAGCGACAGTTGGTCAGCCTGTTCCAACAGCTCGCGAGCCAAGAGCCGGTTCCCGGAAATGGGGGTCCTCAGGTCGTGTGAGACAATAGAGAAGAAGCGGTTGCGCGTGTCCAGTTCCTCCACCAGGAGACGGCGTTCGCGGAGGCGGATAAGCATCCACACCAGCCCGGCGGCCAGAAGCGCATACAGCAGCAGGAAAGGCCAGCGGAGGAAGAGCGGGAACGGCACCCGGAGCGTTCGCAGGGAGGTTTGGGCGGGATTCCATCGGCCAAACAGGTCCGATGCCTGTTCTTCCAGGGTATACCTTCCGGGGGCGATGTTTTGCGGGAAGCCGCTGAAACGGGCATACACCCATTCGCCGCCATTCAGACGGTAACGGTGCTGTATCAGTTTTTGCAGGGGCAGGTTGCCCGTAGCGTCGATGGCCAGCAGGCTGTCCGGGTGGAAAGCCACGGCCCCGGCGGCACCGCCAAAGGCCAGGGAACCGTCGGAAAGGCGGCAGGAGACATGCTCGCCGTAAATATCTGACGGGAAGCCCAGTTCCCTGGGCACACGGCCCACGCTGCTGTCCGTGTCCACATAGTATAGGCCGTCTTCCGTCCCGGCCCAGAGGCGTCCGTGGGCATCGGCTTCCAGCGACTGGACCAGCATCCCGTCCAGGAAATGCTCGCCGGAAGGGCTCCATAGCCCGCTGCGGGTTGCGGCCCAAACTACGCCGTCCGGCGTCATGCACAAGTCCGTGACATAGTCGTCCGGGATGCTGGAATTTCCCCGGAAATACTTGGTTACCAGCCCTGTCTTGGTGTCAATGACATTGATCCCCGCCTCCGTAGTGGCATAAACCAGGTTCCCCTGGCTGTCCTCGATAAGCCGGCTGCCTAAGCGGGAACTCATATATATGTTGGAATCCACCTGCGGGGCAGGATAGCGGAAAGGGCTGAGCCAGCGTGGAGGAAGGCTTCGGCGGGCTTTCCTGTCCCATTGGTTGAGGCCCACGCCCTCCCAGGTGACAATCCAGAACCTGCCCGCACTGTCTTCCAGGAAGTCCGATATCCAGTTGGCCCCGTCAAGGTGCCTGGCTTCCGTCTGCTCTTTGGGAAGCTCGCCAGTGAGGCGGTCTTTGTACACCTTTTTCCCGCCCTTCCACACCTCCCATCCGGTATTGTTCCAAAGGCCCACATAAACGGTCCCGGCGCGGTCTTCGTAGAGGCTGGAGACGTGGTCATCGGCCTTGCCAATCCAAATTTTTCCGGTATGGTCTTCCAAAAGGGCCGATACCTGGGCGGTAGAGAGCGTTTTCACGTGTTGTAAGGCAGATGAAAGCACGGAGAGACCATTGTCTCCTCCCGCCCAGATATTGCCCTGACGGTCTTCAAATATGCAGTTTAGTTCGTTTGATGAGGTTTTATAGACAGGTGTATCTTGCGGTTTTTCCGTATTCACCGGCCCCACGCCATACGAGCCGGCGGCCCAGAGACGCCCGTTGCTGTCCGTGAGAAGCCGGGCATGTGCTATGGGAAGGCGACCGTGCGGAACGACCTTCCCCTTCTCATAAGTGTACAGGAGCGAGGTATGGTCATCAAAAGCGTAGAGTTTGCCACCGCACTCGGCGAAGCTTCCGGTGCAGAATCCGCCATCGCCGTATGGATGCACAACCTCCGGGTGGGCTCTGTCTTCAACGTACTGAAAACGGACAATCCGGCCCGCGAGCCAAAGTTTTCCGGCACTGGCCTCAAATATCTGATTATAAGGGTAATCTCCGTCAGAATCTCGCTTGTCGTACCAGCATCTGGCCTCCTCCCTGATGCCATCCTTGTAGGAGAGTTTCAGCAGCAATGTATCCCCGACGGTAGCCCAG
>CADBLM010000017.1 GCA_902795445.1 uncultured Bacteroidia bacterium | reverse complement strand
CGGAGCCGGGACGACGGCGTCGTCATAGCCCATAAAATAGGCCACCAGCACGTCTCCCGGCTCACATTCGATGACGAACCGGCCCTTGTCGTCGGCCGCCGAGGTGTTGCGGACCTGACCGTCGGCACCGGGCTTGGAAACGATGACGGCGCCCATCAGGGCCTCTCCTTTCTCATCGGAGATGCTGCCCGTGACCTTGACCGGCGCGGCGGCAAGCCGCGTCGGGAGCAAGAGCAGCAAGAGGGTGAAACACCCGACACGCAGGTTATTCTTCAGGCTCATCGTCATCGTCCTCCTCTCCGTTGATTTCGTCGCGTACGACAGGGATTTGATAAATACTGACATTGTCTATATATAAGGTAGCGCCCGCGCCTGCCGGAAGCGACAGGGTCAGGGTGGTTTCCGAACTGAAGACCACGCCACCGTTGTAGATGCGTATCATCCGGAAACAGGCGGGCTCAAAGGTCTCATAGGGAGCGACATCCATCACATACTCCGTACGGGAGATATCCGGGAAAAACGCGCCTGCTCCGAGTGTCAGATGCAAAGGGATGTTGCGCATTTCCGAGGAGCCGCCGGGCATTTCGGCCCGCGCCTCAAAGGACAGCCAGGCATTCTGGATGCCGCTGATGCCCGTCATCAGACCGCTGTTCCAACTCTCGCCCGGCCGCAGTTGCAGGCAGCCTCCGGGGAAGGATGAAAAGTTCTGCCGCCAGACACGGACATAACCCTGGCGTACATCCAGGAAACACCCCGAGAAGGCACGGGGAGCCGAAAAACTCAAAGTCCCCTGCCGCAAGTCCAGCGTCTTGTTCGCGACGAGCGATTCCGCAGAACACTTCACGACATACTCCCCGGGGGCAGGGCTGGTGACTTCCCGCACCTGGAACCACCCGCCGGCCGCGTCGTCCGCCGCGCCGTAGAAGATGTCCAATTCGTTGTCGGATCGGGCGGTAAGGGTGAAATTGCCGCCTTCGACCGGAATGGTCAGGGTCTTGCTGAGCCGCGTCCCAGCCTGGGAAAGCACTTCCAGGCGAGGAACGGCGTCCCGGACGGAACAGGAAAGCAGGAGGGCCGCCGACAGGCAGAGAACTCCCAAGTAGGACCATTTTCTCATTTTATCTTGTCAAGGTTGAAATCCACGATAATAGGCAGGTGGTCGGAAGGACGCTTGAAGTTGTCCTTCACCCCGGAAGACTTCGGTTTGGAGTAGGCATCCGGCTGCAGATAAACCTTTTTGACGGATTTGAGCAACTGTTCGCTGACATAAATATAGTCGATGCGTTTCTTGTTGCTGTGGCTGGGACAGAAGGTCTCAGGAAACTTCTCGGCCACGACATCGTAGAGCCAGGGCGTCTGCCGCTCGATATAGTTGTGAGTCAGGAAACTCTGGCTGGCCTGGGACCACTTGTAGTGGAAATTGTCCTTGCGGGAGCACGCGTTGAAGTCTCCCATCAGCATCCAAAGTTCCTTTTCCGGATGTTCGACGGTACGGACGGAATGGTTGAAAATCCACTGCATCTCCATCCGGCGGTATTTTTCGCCCCCGTAATTCCGGGAAGATTCGTCTTTTTGGTCATTCGGAATAAAACGCCAATAGGCATAGGGTTGAAGATGAACGGTCAGAATATTGATTTTTTTGTCCTCCACGGTCAAACGGGCCCATCCGGCACCGTGCATCACCACGGAATCCGGCTGGGAACCCACGAAAGCCCCCAGGGAATCAATGGGATATCTGGAGGTTATCACCTGCGGGAAAGGGTCGCGCATCCCGCCGATGAAAACATATTCGTGACCATAACGCCGGGCCAGTTCCGGCCAGCCTGCGGGCAGGTAACGCTGCTCCTTGGGAAGATGCTCTTCAGAATCGGCGGCGCACAGGGTGGCGGCTTCCGTCCAGACGCAGACATCCGGGTCCTTGCTCACAATCCAGTTGACGAAACGCTCGTAATTGTCACCCTGTCCGTCCCACATCCCCATCTGGATATTCCAATACAGCAGACGGAAGTTTTTCTGCGCCTTTTTGCCTGCCTGCAATGGCTGGGTAGCGCACAACGACAGGAGTAAAAGAAAAAATGGCAAGATT
>CADBLM010000016.1 GCA_902795445.1 uncultured Bacteroidia bacterium | reverse complement strand
GGAAAGCATATAACGGTAGTGGTTGTAGCCCGAATCGCCGCTGGCAAGCCAGAGTTCGGACAAGTTGTACATCTGTCCGCCGATGGAATAGGCGAAATAGATGCCGATTTTCAAGCGTTTGAAAAGGACGAAATCGTTCTGGATGCCGCCGTGGACGATGGGGTCGGAACAGCCCAGATAGACCACGTCGCCCTCTTCGAGCAGGCCGTTGTGGTTGAGGTCGGCATACTTGGAGCGTCCGATGTTGTCCTTGAAGGCAGTGGCCGCATAGCCGGAGGTCCAGGCACGGGTGCTCTTGTTGCGCTCATATTCCGCCTCGGTCTTCCAGATACCCTCGAACTGATAGCCCCAGAGGGAGTTGACGGGATAGCCCTTGCGGTAACCGTAGAGATACTGGGAGGAGTTGCGCGGGTTCATATAGGTCGGCACGACGGCGTCTCCCTCCCCGCAGTCCAGCACGATCTGGCTGTTGTGGGCGATGGTCAGGCTCGTGTTCCACTTGAAGTTCTTCAGCACGAAATTCTTGCTCGTAATGGTCACCTCGATACCGGCATTGCGGGTGCTGCCCATATTGTTGAAATACGTATCGTAGCCGGTGACCTGGGAGGTGCGCATCGACAGCAGCAGGTCGCGGGTGACGGACAGGTAGGAATCCACCTCGATGCCCAGGCGGCTGCGGAAGGCCTCGAAGTTGAGGCCGAGGTTGACCGCGTCGGTCGTTTCCCAACTGAGGTTGCTGTTGGCCAGTTTGGCCGGGGTGTAGGCCACCTGGCGGCTTTCCCCGAAGGTCCAGCGGGTCTTGCCCGAAGAGAGCGTCGCGAGGGACATATAGTTGCTGATGGCGTCGTTGCCGCTGCGTCCGATGCTCGCCCGCAGGGAGAGGTCGTTGAGCCACCAGGCCTGCTTGAACCATTTTTCGTTGACGATGGACCAGCGGAAGGCCAGGGCCGGAAAGAAGCCCCACTTCTTGTTGGCGGCAAAATTGGAGGCGCCGTCCCCGCGGAGGGTGAGCGTCACATAGTAGCGGCGGTCCCAGGAATAGTTGAAACGGCCGAAGAAGGACATCTTGGTTTCGATGATCTGATAACTGTTGGGGTTGAGATTGTCCGTGTAGAGGATGCCCCGCATATTCTCATAGGTCACATTGTCATCGAGGTAGCCGGACCCGGTGACGGCCATATTGTCAGTCTTGCGCCACTCCGCCGAGAAACCGGCCATCGCTTCGAGGGTGTTCTTGCCGATGTTCTGCCTGTAGTTGAAAGTCGCCTCTCCTTCCAGGGTCTGCTTGAGGAAATCCCCGCGCATCGCCGTGCCGCCGGTCTTGTTGTACGCCGCGACGGGCAGGGTGGAAGGAGAATACTGGAAGTCGTGCGTATTATAATGGTTGTAGGAAAATTTCGCTTCCAGTTTGAAGAACTTGCCGATGTCGGCCTTGAGCCAGGGATTGAGGGTGAAGGAATTGCGCCTTTTCCATTTCTGGGCGTTGGTTGCCGTGAGGTAGGGGTTGTTGAAGATGGCCCCTCCGTAACTTTCATCGTCGCCGAACTGGTTCCAGGTATCCTCCGGCTTGAGGATGGGGCTCAGATAGATGGCGGCGTTGGAATTGGTGCCGCTGATGGCCGCCTGGGTCACATCCACGCGCTGGTCGGAGAAGATGGAACGGACGCCGATCTGCATCCAGGGCTTGAGCTTGACGTCGAAGGAAGCGCGGGCCGTGATTTTCTCGCTGCCCGAGCCGATGACGACGCCCTTTTCATTGTGGTAACCGGCCGAGATGAAATAATTGACATTGGCCGCCCGGCCGGAGAGGGAGGCGTAATAGTCCTGGTAGGCGGCCGGACGGGTCAGGGTTTTGATCCAATCCGTTCCTTTGCCGAGGGCGGACGGGTCGGGATAATAGTGATGGCGGTCGGCCGCCTCCCAGTTCCACGACGTGCCCGACGCCGCCGAATTGACGGCATAGACCATATTGCGCCAGGTCGCATACTCGGCCGCATCCATAATGTCGATGCCGCCCGCGACCATCGAGACGCCGGCCTTGGCATTGAATTTCACGGAGAAGGTCCCGACCTGTTTTTCCTTCTTGGGGACGGTGGAGACGAGGATGACGCCGTTGGCGCCCCGGCTGCCGTAGATGGCCGTGGAAGACACATCCTTGAGCACGGAGATGGAGGCGATGTCGGCGGGGTTGAGTTCGCCGAGGTCCTCGACGGCATCCATCACGCCGTCCACGACAATCAGGGGCTGGTTGCCGGCCGAAATGCTGCGGGAGCCCCGGATCTGGATGGTACCGGCCTCCCCCGGCTCGCCGCTCTGGGAGGAGATTTCCACACCGGCGATCCTTCCCTGGAGGGACTGGGAAATGTTGGCCGAGGAGGACTCCGCCACCGCATCCAAATCCACCGTCGCGACACTGCCCGTGAGGTCGGCCTTCTTGGATGTACCGTAACCGATGACCACGACTTCATCGAGGGTGTTGGACTTGGGCTGGAGTTTGACTTCGATGGTTTTGCGGCCGGAAACGGCTTCCACCTTGCTGTCATAGCCGATGTAGGAAAATTCCAGGAAGCCATCCCCGGCGATGCTGACGGAAAATTTGCCGTCCAGGTCGGTGACGACGCCTTTGCCCGGATTGTTCTTGTCCGTCACGCCGGCTCCGATGAGCGGCTCTCCGAACTCATCGACCACCTTGCCGGTGACGGTGATATTTTCAGCGGAAAGCAGGCTGCTTCCCGACAACATTGCGATGAGCAGAGCCGCAATAAATTTGAGAGGACTGTGCATATCGTTTCTTTTTTTACTGCTTGATTATTCCTCAGACAGGGCTGTCACCGTGACGCTGAGCGCATCGACGATGAGACGGTTGTCCTTCGCCACCGGCATCGGCGGGCCGACATAGATGCGTGCGCCGGCGGGAACATTGTCAAAAGTGAGCGTCACGGTCTTCCGGACACCGTCCGTCAGAGAACTGACCGTGGAGGGAGCGGAGAATGACGGGGTGGAAGTAATCCTGTTGGCGTTGAGCGTCTGCGCATCCGTCTCGACTCCGACAATGGCCGAAGAGGGGCCGCCCGGATAGCGCGAGAGCGTAATCTCGACTTCAACCGTCGCAGTACTGCCCGCAGGGATGACATCGATGGCCGGCGTAAAGAGATAGGCCAGGGCGCCTTTGTTGCAAATCTGTACATAACCCGGACGAATCCAGACATTCGAGGCCGTGGCGGGATAATAATAGGCCCACTTGGCAAAACGGCTGGCGGCCAGTGCCGTGGCATTGGCGGTGAAGAGGTTGCCGCCGCTCTCGGAGAACTTGTACGGAGCCACACCGGGATGGAGGAAGGAACTCTTGTCGGAAGGGGCCGTCAGGCAGGCGGACAAATTGAGCGCGTCGCCGCCCCAGCGAAGTTCGCTGAAGTCTTCCCGGAGGATAACGATGCTTCCGCCGCCTTGAACTGCCGCCGCTACTTCCTCAGCCGTTACATCCGCAAGCGTCACGGGCGTTACTGCCTCGGCGGTCGTAAATTTCAGCACGGAGGACCGCTCGCCGGCATCCGTATCTTCCACCTTGAACCAGTATGTCGTCGCCGGAGCCAGACCGGCGAAGGTATATTTCGGAATCTTGTTGTCCCAGCAGGCGTCAGAAGCGGCGGTAGCATATTCCAGCACCGCTTCCGAACAATTTTTGTCGGCATAGACTCCGAAGCGGTAGGCCCTGGCGACTTCCTGCGCCGCCGTCCCTCCCTGGTTCCAGGTGAAGGTCGCCGTGGTGGAGGTAAGGTCGGTGCGGGTCGCAGTGATGCCCGGTTCGTCCTCCAGCGCGGTCACCGTCACTTTGACGTCGCTGACATTGAAACGGTAATTGCCCGTCGGCGTGCTGCTGCCGATCATCAGGCGGCTGGCGGCGCTGACATTGTCCAATTCGACGGCGTAGGTCGTCCAGGACCGGTTGCCTGCGCTCATATCGAAGGTCGCGCTGTTGGCGAAAGCCGTTGTCGTCGGCGTCAGGAAATGGCCTGTGTTCAGGGAGCCGCTTTCCACCGAGACGATACCCTCCTTGACACGGCCCGCATCATCCACATAGGCAGAGGCGGTCACCTCCACCCGGACGGAAGCCACTTTACCGGCAGGGATTGCGGAAAGTTCGGGCGTGACCAGATAGGTCTGGGCACTGCCGGTTCCCAGTTTGATATGGCCTTGCTGCAAATAGAAATTGGCGGAGCCGGAAGGCCGGTAGGCGCCCCAGTTGCCGAAGGATGTACTTTCAAAGCCTGCCCAGTTGGTGGCGCTGCTCAAGGTATAGGAATCCGTTCCGCTCTTGAGCGCGGCGGCTGTCGTGCCGTAAGCGGCGGCTACGACCGTCCCTTCCCCGCCTTCCGTCGATGCGTGGAAGTCTTCGGCAAGGATGACGTCACCGACGGCGGCATTGGAAGCGACCGTCGTCAGGTCGAAGGTCGATGTGGTGGCGCTGACGGCCTCGCTCCAGTTATCCTGCCCCTCCTGCGTGACGCGGAACCAGTAGGTCGTATTCTGCTCCAGTCCGCCGAAACAGAATTTCGGACGCTGGTTCTTCCAGATGGCGCTGCCGGCGGGAATGGTACAGGCTACGATCTGCTCGGTGCAGGCCTCATCGGCGTAAAGCGCGACCGTCCAGGACAGCGCGATGTCGTCCGCAGCCGCTTTGCAGCGCTGCCATCCGAACGTAGCCGTCGATGAAGTAACGGCGACAGGCTCCGCCACAGGTGCCAGGACGCCGGTCGGCACGAAAGCGGTGGACAGGGGATAAATCATGCCCGCTACCGCCGTGAAGGCCTTGATGTTTTTGTCCATATAGGCTCCGTCCTCGTTCGTGATGCGGACGCTGACCCCCCGGGTGTAATCCTGGGGCGGGATGGCGATGATGAAGGGCTCGTCCAGAGGGGCACCGGACCCGGCAGTCATCGTAACTTCCGCCATATCGTTCTTGAATTCCGTCAGGGACCCGTCCTGCAGATGGATGTAGAAGCTGCCGCTCATCCATTCGGAGCCTTCCGAGTTGCGGGATGCGACGCGGACAGATGTGATATCCGCCGTCTCACCCCCTTCTGCTGCCTGCGGCGTGATTTTCAGATAAGCCATCGCGTGGGAGAAAGAAATCTGCGGCGTCTGACTGATGCCGTACATGACAGAATATAAGGGGTCATAAGTCCCCTGCTTCCAGGTCTGGATACCTTCATTCTGATTCAGAGCCAGGGAATAACGGGGATTCTCCCCTTCCACGAAGCCATAGGCGACGGCGGCACTGTAAACGCCGCAATAAGGAGCATTCAGCACCTCATTGAATGAAAAACGGGCGGACCGGCCGTCTTCGGCGATATCCTCCGCTTTCAAGGCGACGGAATTGACATTGTTGACCTTGATCTTGTCACCGACGGACCAGCGCGGCTGGAGACCGTCTTCCGCCAGAGCGGTTCTGTTGATTTCCGGTGCAACGGCTTCGATGACCGTCACGGAAGCGTCGGAAGCGGCAGGCATTTCCCGGGAACAGGAAAAGAGCACCGGAAGAACGGACAAAAGAGTGAAAATATACTTCTTCATAACCAGTCTCTTTAATGATTAATCCTCGTCCCAAACCAGAGAACCATCTTCCACCAACGACGGAAGCGTGCTCGCAGGACTTTCACATAACATTTGACAGGCATTGAGCGTCACTGTTGACGAACGGGGAGACTCATAGCCCACTGCAGAATGAAAAATCAATACGGACATAGGCAGAAATTTTAGTGTTTGACTGCGGCAAAGTTATCCGATTTCATCCATTTTTTTGCCCGCCCTCACTGATGTCACGAAAAAATCAAAGCCAATTGAAAGACAAAAATGGCCTGTACGCGAGTATATGGGATTATTTTTGAAATCCCAAAAGAAGAAAATCAAAACTTGCGAATAATAAATTTTAAAGCAAAGGAATGCTTTTAATCGCTTTTTCGAAGGCCTCCCGGTCGAGCCGGGACTTCTCGGCGGCGCGGGAACGATAGGTATAGACCGTTGAGAGGGAACAGTTTAGAAAATGGGCAATATCGGCACTGCCGGTCATCCCCAGGCGCAGGATGGCCAGCACCCTGAGCTCCGTAGAAATCATTCCCTTGTAAGAATCCTGGTACTCACAGCCTTCTTTCATATAAGCATTGACGCGGCTGACAAAGTCGGGAAAAACGGCCAGGAACATCTCGTCAAAGGCCTCGTAGAATTTTTTGCGGTCGGACTCAAAACGGGAAGAGGCTCGCAGCACTTTCAGGAGCGCTTCCGGCCCCTCGGTCCGGGCGAGACGACGGAGTTCCTTGTGATAATTGTCCGCTACGGAGAAAGTATCGGACAGCTGGAGCATATAGCGGAAAAGATACTTGTTCTTGATAATATCCGCCTCCCGCAGACGCACATAGGAATTGGACAAACGATGGCGAAGGTTGACATTGCGGCGGGAAATATACAGGGCGAATGCCAGCAGGAATAGCAGCAGGACGCTCAGCAGCATCAAGACCCGGTTGCGCGACTTGACCTGGGCCTCCAGCGCGGAAGAAACGATAGACAACGAATCGATGGCCCAGTTGACACGCGAAGGATATTTATAGCGGGCCGCATCATTGGCGGCGGCATAGGCAAAGCGGGAAGCCATCTGGAGTTCGCGATAACTGCCGGTCATCATCCGCGTCAGTTCAGAAAGGGAAAGCATATCCCGGCTCGCACTGCGGATACCGTAGTCCGCTGCCAGGACAAGATAGTATTTTTGTTGTGAACGATTGATATGACGGGCCATATTGGCCATCTGCCGCCAATAGCGCGAGCAGGCGGCATCGTCTGTCGTCAGCCGGTCCCGGTTGTCGCTGAGCAGCTGCCAGGCGGACTCATATTCCCCATCGTCCCGCAACTCCGACAGACGCATATAAAAAGCCTCGTCAGAGAGCGAATCGATTTGCAGATATCCTTTGCGCGTAGCGGAAAGCATCCTTCGGTATTCCTGCCGCGTATGGTTGAGATAAACCCCGCGTTTGTTGTCGGCCCGCAACATCATCGAATAATACAGGAGCGACATATTTTCATAATAGCGGAGACGCACGGAATCCACCATTTCCTCCGGGTCCAGGGATGCCGCGAGACTGCATCCCTGTGGGTAGTTACGGGATATACGGGAGAGAAAAATCTGCTGGATACGGGCCGAGTACTGATGCTGGACGATGCCGCTGGAAGCGGAATAACTATCCATCAGTTCGGAGTATTTCATCACCGAATCGATGCTGTATTCCCGGTAGAGGCGGGCCAGCGAAGCAGCGTGGACAAAGCGCAAGGAGTCAGTTCCGGCAGTCTGCAGGGAGGCCTGAACCGGACGGACAGCGTTAAGAAAGGTATCCCTGTATTCCCCTCTGAGAGCGACATCCTCATCCAATTGCCGGAGAGCCGCAGAAAGCGGGTCCCGCCGGCACGAAATCAGGGTCGGCAGCAAGAGGACGAGGCAGAAAAAGAGGGCTGTCCGGCTGATATGGGCATAAACTTTCATTCCGGGTGGATACAATCGGGACAAAGTTAGGTTTTTTTTGAAAAAAAGCGGTGATTTTCTATTTTTGCGAAAACAAAAGGAAAGAATCAAAATGAAACGAATTGCCATTCTGCTTACCGGTCTGACGGCGCTGGCGCTCACCGCCGTGTCCTGCGGACAAAAAGATGAGGCTTACTCCATCGTCATCCTGGGCGACACCCATTACGACACGGAGCCGGACAGCGTCTATCATTCTCACTACAATGAACCGGTGGAATGGCTCAACCGCGTGCAGCGGGCCGAATTTGCCCGCAACGGGGAGATGTGGCGGGAGCGCTGCCCGAAACTGCTGCATCGCGCAGCCCGGTTGATAACGCCCGACACGAAGATGGTCTTCCAGATGGGTGACCTCATCCAGGGCGACTGCGGCAGCGCCGAAGTGCACAAGAAAATGCTGGATGACGTGATGAACGATTTCAAGAAGGAACTGGGCGGCCTGCCCTTTGTCACGGTCGTGGGCAATCACGATGTGCGGGGCAAGGAAAACGGCGTGAATGTCGCCCGGCAGGCCTATCACGAATATATGCCGGCAAGGATGTCCCAGGAACTGGGCAAGGAAATCACCAAGACGACTTTCGGTTTCACCATCGGCCCGGACGCCTTCATCGTCGTGGATTTCGACCGGCCGGATGACGCGGAGACGGACCGCCTGCTGGCGGAGACCGAAGGAGCCCGTTATACCTTTATCATCATACACGGACCTGTCTTTCCCTACGACGGGGGCAATTGCCGCTGGATTTATCACGGCAAGGACAAGCCGGAAGAAACGGCGGCACGCCTGCATTTCCGCGAAGCCTTCGCCAAGCGGGGTGCCATCGTGCTCTGCGGGCATACGCACAAGACCGAATTTTTAGACTGGGAAGGCGACGGCGGCCGCATCACCCAGATGACGATGAACAGCGTGTACAAGAACGAGGAAGTCGGGAAATATGTCGTCCAGGCGGAAGGGGCCGGGATGTACGGCGAACTGCGCAAGGGGACCGTCAAGGACGACGGCACGCCCGTTGCAGACGAGACCGCGTTCTTCGACGAATACCGCTCCGGCATCCGCTCCTACAGCGTATCCCCCGCAGCCGGCAGCTACAAGATGAAGGTGAGCAAGCAGCACGTCACCATCGACTTCTACGCCGGCGACTCGCAGGAAATCCCCCAAAGTTTCATCCTGCGCTGATTTTGAAGCCCGCGCCGAACAGGCTTTGCGTCTCCCCTGAAAATGCTTGAAGGCTCCCTTTCCGGGAGCCTTCAAGCGTTATGATATTTTGCCGGAGGGCGTCTCTTACCAGATATGGACGCGCTCGGACTCGGGACGCCACATCGGATCGCCCTCGACGATACCGAAGGCCTCGAAGAAACTCCCG
>CADBLM010000015.1 GCA_902795445.1 uncultured Bacteroidia bacterium | reverse complement strand
TGAACAAAGGTTCGCAGTCGCTCGTCGTGGACCGGGGTATCGCCCTGCACAAGATGATCCGGCTGATCACCCTGGCGACCGCCGGCAACGGCTACCTCAACTTTATGGGCAACGAGTTCGGCCATCCCGAGTGGATTGACTTCCCCCGCGAGGGCAACGGCTGGTCCTTCAAGTATGCCCGCCGCCAGTGGTCGCTGGCCGATTCCGACCTGCTGCGCTACAAGGGACTTCAGGATTTCGACAAGGCGATGGTGCATCTGGCCGCCGCAGAAGGGCTGCTCAGCGAAGGCCCGGAGGCGCTGGTCATCGATGAGCAGAAGCAAATCCTCATCTTCCGCAGGCGGGACTGCCTGTTTGCCGCCAATTTCAATCCCACGGACTCCTTCAGCGACTACGGCTTTGCCGCCCCGAAGGGCAAGTACGAACTTGTACTCGATACGGACGAAGCGGACTTCGGCGGTTTCGGCCGGCTCAAGACGGGCGATCAGCACGTCAGCCTGCCCCAAAAATCGCCCAACGGCCCCTGGTACTACGACGACACCCTCTTCCTCTACCTTCCCGCCCGCACCATGCTCGTGCTTAAAAAGGTGGAATAACTCCCGCCCGGTCTGCGCCTATACGTCCTTTTCGAGGTAGGTGAAGTCGGTGGTGCCGATGACGATGGATTTGCCGTGATAGAGATGCTCTTTCCTGCCGGTGGGGAGGGCCTTGCCCTTGCAGGAAATGCCGGGTTCGAGCGGGGTGATGAAGATGCGGGAGCCTTCCTTGGTGAGGTTGGCCTGCACCGGGGCGATATCGCCCTTGACGTCCCAGGACATCACGAGGTCGCAGTCCACGGACTTGCCCAGGGTCACGACCCGGTTGGAATTGGCCTCGAACCACTTGTAGATGGCGATATCCATCTCCTTCATCGAGCCGCCCACGTGCAGGAAATAACGCTCCGAGCGGGGTGAATCCTGCGCGACGCTCAGGGCCAGTCCGACGGAGAAAACCAGATGGCTGAACAGCAGCAGGGTGCGGTAGTCGGTGCCCATCCTCACGAAGATAAGATCCCAGATCAGCATCGACACCACGCCGAGCGCGATGCTCAGCAGAATCCATTTCTTGCGCACGCGCACCGTCGTCCCGATGGTGGAAATCAGCACGATGGCATATCCGGTCAACGTCCACGGAATCCAGTCGATCATAAAGCTGCTTTCCTTCAAGTCCACAATCTGCGACAGGATGCAGCCGGCCATGAAGAGCAGGTAGCCGGTCAGGGCGCCTCCCAGGGAGCGGAGGGTGATTTCCACCGCCATCCGGCGCAGGTTGCGCCGATAGACCGTCATCATAGAGAGAGCCAGGGTCAGGAAGAGCCCCATGCCCAGACCGAAGGACGGCAGCTGGTTGAGGTGGGAGGCGAAGTTCTCGCTGAACGAGAGGGCTTCGGGCGTACCGGCTTTGATGCCGTAGATTTTCATCATCACGCCTTCCATCCAGGAGACGGACATCTGGTTGCTCACGGTGGAGAAGAGCAGCCAGGAGCAGAGTCCCGCCAACAGGCCTGCCACCACCCATTTGAGGAGGAAGGAGGCGTTCCCGGGGTCGCCCGGTTTCTCTTTGTTGTAATAGTGGGAGCCCTCCTTGCAGTTGCGACCGTACTCGGGGCAGTGATGCCCGTTCTCCTCCCAGCACTGCAAGTGCATCACGTGTTTGCACTTGGCTACGATTTCCTCGCCGGGAGCGAAAGGCGCCTTGCAGTAGTAGCACTCGTTTCCGACCAGGACACCGCCGACGCTCATGTTGCCGCCGGAGTATTTGCGGACATATTTTTTCCGGAAGAGGATATAGGAAATCCGGGGCACGACATATTGGAAGACCAGATAGAGCAGCACCAACAGCAGCAGTGTCATCACAGCACCCTGAAGAAGAATCTGGGCGCGGGGGCGGCCGTTGACGATGACCGGCTGGTAGAAACTGCCGAGGGAATAAGTGGTCCGGGCGTCGGCGACCATTTCATCATTCGCATAAAACTCGATGCTCAGGTCGCGCCGTCCGTTGTACAGTTTGCCGTCGGGGTTGGTCAGGAAAATCTTGAAATCCGTATAATCGATGTTGTAGTGGGGGAAGATGTATTGGCTCATCTTGCTCCACGAAAAACTTTCGTCATAGAATCCCTGCGTGCTTTCGCACAGGCTCTCGAAAAAGTAACCGGCCTCTCCCGGAGCGTTCTGCTGTGCAAAATTGACATAATAAAAAGAAGTGGCAGGCGCCAGGGTCGCACACAACTGCGTCAGTTCTTCCTGCCGGGAGAAGTGCAGGGGGTCGATGGTACGGGCCCCGTTATACACCTTGCCGTTGGAGAAGGCCAGCACGATGCAGCGGCGTCCGGGGTGGGCCGCGCAACTGTCGCGTGCGGCGACCAGGTTGGTCAGGACAGCCTTGAGCAGCAGTTTTTTGTCGCCCTTGCTTTCATCCCGGACGAAGTCGTTGTCCAGGACGAAATCGGAGACGCTGAAGGATTTGGAAAGGCCGTCGCCCGTCAGGAAGGTCAGGGACATGTTGTCCTCGCCGAATACGGAACGAATCTGACGCACGGCCGTTTTCTGGGCCTCCACCAGCGGTCTGGAAAGGGTGAGATCCACCAGCACGGACAAGTGCAGTTCCGCCTCGCGGATGACCTCCGGACCGGTCCGGACCACCTCGGAGAGGACGGGTTGCGATGGTACGGGCCTTCCGCTGGCGTCCGTCTCTTTCACGACGACGCTGACCGAGTCTTTGTCGTCGAGGGGAAGGTCGCCGAGATCCTTGACCGCCAGCGCCGCCAGGGTCAGGGTCTTGCCGTCCGCGGAAAAGTCGGCGGACTTGATGTCCAAGGCCGGCAAAGCCGTTTGCGGAGACTGCTCTTCTTCGCTGTCCGGATCCATCAAGTCCTGCGCCGAATCGCAGGCCGGGACGGACGCGAGGGCCGCGAGCAGGGCGGCGTTGCTCAAAAGTTTAGATCGTAGGGATTTCATCATCGTTCTTGTGCAGTTGTTCCTGCATCTTTTTCATATTTTCTTTCATCTGTCTGGCCGCCTGAATCTTGCCCTGAACCATATTGGCGAACATCAACAGCATGGCGACGGCGGCAAAGGACAGCAGCCAGTCCTTGATGCGCTCGATGAAGGGCTTGTACTGGCAGGCCTGAATCATCGCCGAGTAGTTCTTGAGATTCAGGTATTTCTCTTCCAGCGGGGAGATATCCAAGCTGGCATCGACTGCGACGGCCGCTTGGGCGGCGCCGTAATGCCGGTCCAGTTGGGCCGTGAGCAATTGCTCGCGCGTCTGCACCTTTTTGAGTTGTTTGCCCGTAGCCTGTACCTGCGAAAAGCGTTGGGCGCTTTTGAGCAGCCGGCGATATACGCTATCCTTTTCCGCCATAAATCGCCCGGCCTCCTCAAAATCGGCTTTGGCCTGCAAGCCCGTCCGCTTGTCCGCCGCTTTCTGCGTGAGTTCCTCCTTGCCCGCCAGCAGCCCTGTGCAGGCGTCCAGCAGGCTCTTGTTGCTTCCGATGACGGCCGCCTGCGCCTGGTAGTAGAGGTCCCAGCGCGTGCTGAAATCGGCGAGCGATTTGTCGAATTCGTCCATTTCGGCCAGTTTGTCCGCCCGGCCGAGTGTTTTCACCAAGCTCTTGAGCGTAGCGTCAAACTCGTCGAAACGGTCTGCGACGCTTCCGAGTTCCCCCGCCTTCTGCGCGTGAAGAGGCAACAGAAAGGTCAGCGACAGGACGGTCAGAATGATTCTTTTCATTGTTTGCAAGTTCTGTTGAAGTAGGCCTCCGCGTGTTTGAACGCCGTTTTGGCCTCCGTCTGTTCTTTGGTATAGACGCCTTTGCTTTCTATCTCGCTGTTGCCGGCGTTGATCAGCCGTTGACACTCTTTCTCGATGTCCTTACGCTCCTTGGCGTTGCTGCTGGCCAGCCAGCGGGAGACCGATATGTCGATTTTCTGCGCCTTGGAAAGCAGGGACTGGGGACTGACGCCCTTGACGGCGGGTTGACGCGCCGCTGCGGGCAACTTCACTTCCATCCGGGCCAGAGAATCGACATAGAGGTTGTAGTTGTCCACATTTTCATTGATGCAGTCGCAGAGGCTGTCGCTGCTGCGTTTTTGGAACTGGGCCGTCAGCGTGCCTTTGATATCGTTGAAAATCGCCAGGCTTTCCTTGCTCTGCGCGATGCCGTTGCCGTAGCGTACCTTGAGCGAGTCGTAAGCGGCCCGGATGCCTTCCAGGGCCTGGCGGGTGGAATTGATTTCCTCCTCCTTGCCGAAGCAGGCGTCCCGCATAATGGCGATGTCGAAACGCCGGTTGAGGTCTTTCCAGTAAACGATGCTGTATTGTCCCTCCTTTTTGCCCGGGTCCATCAGAAAGATGTCCCGCAGGGTCAGGGATACCACGGAGCGTTTCTCGGTGATGTCGAAGGTCTGTTCGATGACGTCGTTGACCATCTTGTATTCGGTCTGTACCGGCTGCAGTCCTTCGTACTGGACCCAGCGATGGAAGACCTGCCTGCCTAAGGGGCCTTTGATGGCCTTGCGGATGGCGTCGGTCACGAGGAAGCGGTCCTTGGGACTGCATGTGACCGGGTAGGGAAACTTTTTCGGGCGCAGGTGCAGCCAGCTGACCACCTGACCGTAGCGGACGTCATCGCGGAAGACGAACAGTCCCCGGTACGACACCAGCCGGACCGTCAGGGTGTTGGCGCCTTCATTGAAACTGAATTTGACAATCAGGTCCGTTCCCGGAATATCCTTGGACATCTCCAGGTTGGCGGTGAAGGGCTCCCGGGCGCTGACATTCACCGTCGTCGCCAGCTGGGCGCGGCCCTGCAGGGAGGCGGTCAGAACAATGAGCAGAATGAAAATCTTTTTCATATCTTTTAAAAAACAATCCAATCGTTGGGCTCCGCTTCGCGGATGACCCAGGCTGCGACCGTCTGGTCTTCGGGATAAGGTGCCTGATTGAGGGCGTGGTAACGCTCGTAGCGCAGGTAACTCTCTATCTTTCCGACGGCTGCGGCCAGACTCCCGTGCGTGTCCGGGGCGTTCAGGCACACCCTCCCGGCGAAATCACCGCTGTAACGGATGTTGGGATGCCAGGGGTGGGGCAGGGGAACTCCGTTTTCGTCGCGGGTCAGAAAGCGGAATACGGGCGGGCTGTCGATGTCGGGGTAGCCTTCGGGCAGGTCGATGCGAAGCAGGAAACGGTCGGCGAACGCGGGGCTCCGGTCTTCCCGGATGCCGCAGATGCTTTTGATCCGGTACTCGACCAGATAGGCTGTCGGCAGGCCGCTCCCGTTGAACTCCAGCGGGCGGCAGACGATGTCTTCCCGTCCGGCCAGGCTCCCGAGCAGTGCGTCCCGTTCAAAGAGCAGTCTTCTGTCCCGTCCCGTCATCGGCTAACCCGGAAAAGGATCGGGAATGACGTAGAGCGTATCCCCGTTCTTGATGTGGTAGTCGGCCAGGGTCTGGTCGGTATGGCCGATGCGGGGACGCAGCACCCGCACTTCCTTGATGTCGGGATCTTCCTTTCCGAAGAAATAATCGAGCGGAGCGCCGCTCGCGTCTAAGGAAGGGAAGTCGAAAATCAGCCTTCCGTCCTTTCCGGTCACGTGGCGGAGGTTGTGCATCAGGGAAGACAAGGGGGCGTCCGGATTGACGATCCGGAATTTCACCCGCTCGTTCTTGTACATGATGTTCAGATAAAATTCTTCTTCCATATCAGGCAATGTTGATGGTCAGTCGTATCGGGTAGATGCCGCTGGAGCGCACGGTGAGCATCTTTTCCATCATCGTGGCGATGCTTTCCCGCCGGGCGGCGAAACTGCGCGTGATGAAGGGGCTTTCCGTGAGGGTGACTTCGACGGCAAGACAATACCCGGACGGGGTGCCGGCTTCCATTTCCCGCTTGATGCGGATGGCGCTTACCATATCTCCGGCGATGCCGTAGCGGGTCAGCAGGAAGGTCCGGCAGAAAATCTTGATGTCGGACGGCGTGACGATGCGGTTGTTGGTCGTCATCTGGTAGCGGGCCGTCTGCAGCATCGCTTCCCGGCTGCGAACCGGGCTGAAAGCCTGTACCGGCGGGGCGATCTGCCGGGCGGGTACCAGCAGGGGGGCGCTGAAGGTAGATGCCTGTTTGAGGGCCTCGTTGCAGCGCTCGGCATCCGTCGTCATATAGTGCAGTTTCAACGAGCCGAAGTTGCCGTTCTCGTCGCTCTTGAGGACGATGTAAGTGCCCTTGAGCCGGGGAGCGTCCTGTTTTTGCAGCTGCTGTTGCAGACGGGAGGTGAGCATCCGCAGTTTGGACAGGTTCTCGTCGATATCGCTCCTGGACAGTTCCCTGAACGCATAGTAGTCGGAGTCGAACTTGTTGATCAGTTTGTTCAGCAGATGGATCAGGCTGCGCTCGTTGAAGCGCTCGGCATCCGCCTGGCGGACATACACCCGCTTGCCGGCAAAAATCTGATCGTCGCTCGGACGGAGCAGATGAATCAGCGCCTTGTTTTCTTCAATCCGGAAGACGGGCTTCTCGTCGTCCAGATCGGCCTGACCGATACTGGCATTGACGAGAATGTTTACATTCGGGATGATATCCTTTCTGGAAAGGGCGAAAGTTTCATCGACGCCCTGGAACTCGAAGACCAGGCCGACCTCGCTGCACGGCTTTTCGAAGCGGCACTCCCGTACGCACATCAGACGGATGCCCTGGCGGGTGAAGAGATCGAGGCTGAGCATCGAATTTTCGTATAGCGGAGAATGACCGTAGAGTTTGGAGTCCAGGCTGAACCCTTCGGTAAACGGCAGTTCGGAAAGGTCCCAGGGGCGGATGAGTTCCACTTCCCGGCCGTCGAGGCTGACCGTCAGGTCGCGGAAGGATTTGTCCGCCAGGGCAAAGGTCCAACCGTCCAGATTGTCGACGGGTGCGGTGAAGGAGAGGGGAATCTGCCACCTGCGGCCGTCCAGCCGCACCGGTGCGCCGATTTCCACGCCCAATACCAGACTTCTCAGCAGCGGGGTGAAAGAAAAATCGCTTTCGCTCAGTTTGAAGTTGGTGTCCGCATCGACACGCACGCTCCGCAGGCCGCTTTCCGGAGCCAGGCTGACGGCGGCCGTCGCAGGGACGGCGCCGCTCACGCCGTAGGGGACGAGCCGGGAAGTCAGTTCCTCGTAAATGTCCTCCTTGAGGCTCTCGATTTCCGCGTCCAGCTGGTTGGACTCGTAGGCCAGCGCCGTCAGGAGCATATTGAAGACGGGGTCGTTCTCGATCCCTTCCAACTTGTCCTCCCGTTCGCTCTGCCGCCAGATGGAGACGGCTTCCCGGGTCAGCTCTTCGGCTCTCTGCCGTGTCTCGAATGATGTCGCTTTCATCCTAATTCCAAATCCTGAACTTCGTGGTCAACTGATAGGGCGATCCGTCTTCGCGGAGGGTGCCCTTGACATTGATATAGATGCTGCGTTCTTCGCGCAGGTAGGTCATCGTCACCCGGACGTCTTCCAGGCGTTTCTCATATTGGGAGATGCTCTCCTTCAAATCGTAGGCGAAGGTCCCCGGACTGGAAGAGGAGCCGGAAATCTTCTTGCCGTAAATTTCGCTCACGACCCCCTCGGCCGCGTCTCCCTTGTACACGACCCCCTCGCTCTCGCTGAGAATCTCGAAACGCAGGTTGTTGAGGACGAATCCGAATTCCGGATCCGGGCTGCAGCAGTACTTGGGCGTCGAAATCAGCAGGCGGATGAATTCGTCGATGGCGTCCTTCGTCCGTTCTTCCAGCCGGAGGCGTCCTTTCTGCGTCTGAAGGGGAAGTGTGAACGCTTTCATGACTCAGATGATGGGGGTGTAGATCTCTTCTTCCTTCTCCGGCACGTAGAGCGCCTGGTAGAGCTCCTGATAGAGCCGGTCGTGGAGATTCTTCTGAAGCTTTTCGGACAGTTCCTCGGACAGTTGTTTCTCCAGGGCCGGGCGGAATTCCTTTTCCATGAATCCGCGCAGGCTCTCCTCCAGACCGCTGCGGAGTTCTTCGGACAGCTGCGTCATCCTCGCTTCGATCTGAGAGCCGAGTTCTTCCCTCACCTGGGCATAGACCTCATCGTGAATCTCTTTCCTGAGAGCTTCGACGTCGATGCTGTGGTCTTCGGGGACGGTGTCGTCGAGTTTCGTGACGGCGGCAGTAAAATAATCGTGGCAGGCCTTCAGGTACAGCTGCGGATCGCAGACGCGGTAGCTTCCGGGCATTTCCGCATCGGGACGGATGTAGTATCCGACCGCCATCACCGCCTCGTGGATGAAGCGCATATACTCGCGCACGCTGTCGTTGCAGTCATAGCCGCCGGCGAGAAACTTCAGGTGGAGGAAAGAGCGCCGGGCTTCTCCTTCTTCCTGATGCGGATGCACGGCGATCGCATCCAGTATCGCGGCCATCTTCTCCAGCCAGCCGGCGTAGCGTCCGTCGGACGAGAGCAGCAGGCCGGGGATGATGAAGTCCTTGTCCATGCTGATATTGCCTCCGCCCACCACGAGGCGCAGCAGGGGCAGCTCGTCCGATATCTCTTCCGCCTGGCAGATCCGGTAGGCGTATTTGGGGCGCAGATAGGGAATGCCCTTTTTCTCGAACGTGTCGCTTCCTTCTCCGAAGCCGACGCAGAAATACCAGATGCCGTCTTCGAGATGTCCGACCGGAACGCCGGCCTCGTCGTTGACATGCAGCAGTTTTCCCGAAGGGAGAAGGGCGACGCAGTCTTCCATCTTCACTTCGACGGTCCCGTTGACGAACATCGCCCGGCAGCTGAACTGCGAAGCAGGCAGGATGCCCCAGGCACCGGCTATGCCGGCCCGCAGCATTGCGCTGCGGCGGGTGGCCAGACCTTCTTCAATGGCGGAAAGCATCTCGGAGGTCAGGGACATTCCGCTTTTCCAGTTGATTTTGGCGTTGATATCCATTAGGCAAGTGTACTGTTATAATCCAAAATAGGCGCTTCTTCCCCGATGACGGAGGAGGTGTAAACAATGTCGCAGCGCGCCTCGGCCGGCAGCAGCCATTCCCGGATGAAATCGGCCGCCGGGCGCAGGGCCTCGGTCTCCCGCAGGAAGGTCTCGCTGTCCATCCCGTCCCGGACAATCTCATACCGGAGCCAGGGGATGCGGGCGCGGTTGGAATCCGTTTCCGACCAGAATCTGCGGGTCAGGCGTACCTTTCGTCCCAAAAGGCTCTCTAACAGTTCCCGGACGAAAAGCGCGTTGCCGCGCTGATGTTTGAGATAGGGGAGCAGGAAGGCCAGTTCGCGGGTGAGCGGGTCGTTCAGGCGGTCCGGATCGATGCCGTACCAGGTGCGCAGGATGAAGGTCTCCTGGCTCTCCAAAATCTCGCTGACCGCCTTCTCCAGATGCAGCTCCCGGCGGAAGGCGAAGGTATCGAAGGGGGCGAACTGCTCTCCGAGCAGGGCGACGCGCTCGCGCATCCGGGCATAGCGGGCGTCGAAGGAGCCTTCGCGCAACTCGTTCTCGTCCGAGAGGAACCCCGGGGGCAACAGCTTGAGGAATCCGTCGCGGGAGAGCGTGACCTTGCGCGTCTGTGCATTGATTTTGAGCGCGTCGTCGCTGTAGTTGCGGTAGAAGGTGCCGGCGTAGCGGACGACCCATTCGTCCATCAATTCGGGATACAGCAGGTTCAGCAGCATCCCGGCTTTGATTTCAGATAGGTCGGCGAAGTTCATAACAAAGCGTTTTTTGTCCGGTACGGAAGCGCAAAAAATCATTTTGCGGTAATCCAAGCAAAGATAGTGAAAGTTTTTGACAAGGGAAAGAACTGTCGAGCACTTTCCACTCGTTTTGATAAAAACGGCCGGCCCCGGCTCCCCGGAGCGCCGGATTCCGTTCTATTTTTTGCTCGACTTTCCGTCCCGGACACATCACTTCGTAGCGGGTCCCGTCGCGGCGGTCTTCGATATAGTCCACGAAGCAGTCATCGCGCAGCAGCAGGGCGGGATCCGGACAGCCGCACTTTTCCCGTA
>CADBLM010000014.1 GCA_902795445.1 uncultured Bacteroidia bacterium | reverse complement strand
GCATTGCTTGTCAGGACCAACCCGATTCACGCCTATACGCCGCTGGAGGTCGAAAAAGCCCTGTCCTACGGTGCGGATATCCTGATGCTGCCGATGGCGATGGACAGCCACGATGCCGAGACCTTTGTCCAGATGGTCCGGGGCCGCGCCCGTGTCATCGTTATGGTGGAGACAGCGGCCGCGATGACCCGTCTGGACGACATTCTTGCCGTCCCCGGCGTCGATGAGATTTTTATCGGACTGAATGACCTGCATATCAGTCTGGGACTGAATTTCCTATTTGAGCCGCTTGCGGGCGGACTCGTCGATTATATTGCGGACAAATGCTGCAAAAAAGGCATCCCGTTCGGTTTCGGAGGCATCGCCCGTATCGGTGACGGAATCCTTCCCGCCGAAATGATTTTGGGCGAGCACGTCCGTCTGGGCTCTTCTTCCGTGATTCTCTCCCGTACCTTCAAGGGAGGTGACACGCCGCAGAAGATTGATTTCAAAGAGGAAGTAAGCAAAGTCAAATCCAAATATGACGAACTTTCGTCGCTCTCCCGGCAGGCATTGGAATCCAACAGGCTTGCGGTGAAAAGTATCGTCGGAAAAATTGTAAATCAGGTATGAATGTCGGTATCCATCAGCCGGATTATATTCCCTGGCTGGGGCTGTTCTATAAGATGTATCTGTCCGATGTGTTCATCCATCTGGATGATGCGCAGTACTCCAATGAGGCGGCCCATAATTACAACAGGATCAAGACTCCCCAGGGAGAATTCCGCCTGAAATTCCCTGTCGAGCAGCATCTGGGGGATACCATCCTGCAAGTGCGTCCCCGATATGGACTCCGGTGGCAGGAGAAGCACCTGCGTACTTTTGAGATGAATTATGCCAAAGCGAGGTATTTCAAGGATGTCTTTCCGGAATTTCGGGATGTCTTTATGGTGGAATATCCCAGCGTGGCCGAACTCAACATTGCAATCAACGAGTACATTGCCGGTCGTTTCGGCATTGCTCCCCGATTTGTCCGTTCTTCCGACTTCGGGATCGGGACCCGGCGGGAGGAAAAGGTCATCGATCTGTGTGTCGCCGTCGGAGGAACACGGTATATATCCGGTACGGGAGCCCGGGTCTATCAGCAGGCGGAGCATTTTACTTCCAGAGGAGTCGAACTGACCTATATGGATTATCAGCCCATCGCGTATCCCCAGCTGTGGAAAGATTTTCTGCCCTGTATGTCGGTCGTGGATTATATCTTCAACTGTGGATACGATTGGGACAACGTGTTGAAAAAAGTGAAAGAACTGCATGAAAGAGACCGGTAGTTTCATCGAACTGGAACTTCCCGTCGGCCGGGAGTGGTATAAGGGCGATACTGACATCGCCCGCCTGAATACGGGACGGGCTGCCATCTGGCATGCGTTCCGGCTGACCGGAGCGCAGACGATTTGGATTCCCTTCTATCAGTGCAAATCGGTCCGCGAATTTCTGTTGCGGAAGGGGTGCACGGTCAAGTACTACCATCAGGATCGCTTCTTCACGCCGTTGGGCTTGGACCCTTCGGATGATGAGGCCGTCCTGCTGGTCAATTATTTCGGCGTGATGTCTTCCGCAAGGATGGCGGAACTGGCCCGGCCCTACAAACGCGTCGTCATTGACAATTGCCAGGCCTTTTTCTGTCCGCCGCTTGCCGGGGCCTACAATGTTTATTCCGCCCGTAAATTCATCGGTGTGGCCGACGGATCTTATGTCATCGGGCCGGATGCGCAGCGTTTTGCCGACGAATATCCGCAGGGGTATTCCTCGGACACGGCCTCCTTTCTTCTCAGCCGCATCGAATATGGGTGCGAGGGGAAAGCGTATGAGGCAAGAAGCCTCAATGAACGGCGTCTGGATACAGAAGATGTGATGAAGATGTCTGCGCTCACCCGGGCGATGCTCGACGGGGCCGACTATGAACGGAACCGTCACAAAAGGCAGGATAATTTTGAGTTTGCCTGTCATCTTTTCGATGAACTCAATCAGTTGCAGCCCGGTCGCTATCGGGATGCCGATACGGTGCCGATGGTCTATCCCCTGGTCGTCGAAGACGCCGGATTGCTTGGCCGGCTGCTTGCCGCCAAACATTTTCAAGGACATTGGTGGGCGTATCTTGCAAAAGAACTTCCGAAAGAATCGTTCGAGCACTGGTTATCCAGCTATATGATACCGATCACCATCGACCAGCGCTATTCTCCGGAAGATATTCTCCATATTCACGCCGTTGTAACGAAAAAAAAAGATAATGATGGCATATAGGATTTTCAAGCGTTGTTTTGATTTTTTTTCAGCCCTGCTCCTGCTGCTTCTCATCAGTCCTCTGCTTGTGGTATTGGTGATTGGCGTGGGGATTTCTGTCGGCCGCCCCGTCTTTTTTTCCCAGGAACGCAGCGGACGGGGCGCCCGTTCGTTCCGCTTGCTCAAGTTCAGGACGATGACAAATGCACGTGATGCCGAGGGAAAACTCCTTCCGGACGCAGCGCGGCTGACCCGTTTCGGACGCTTTCTGCGCAATACTTCGCTGGATGAGCTGCCCGAGCTGTTCAATATCATCAAAGGCGATATGTCCGTCATCGGCCCGAGGCCGTTGTACCCGCGCTACAACCCGTATTATAAGGATGCGGAAAAAGCACGTTTTCTGGTCAGGGGCGGCTTGATTCCTCCCGAATCTCTGTATCACGATTCCTTCCTGACCTGGGATAAACAACTCCGGTATGAGGCTGATTATGCCCATCATCTGTCCCTGATGCTGGATGTTAAAATTTTGGTCAGCGTATTCAAAACGATGTTTATCCGTAACGAAGAGGATTACGGCGCCTATGGACGGCAACCCCTTGATGTAGAACGTGCCGATATGGCAAAAAAATCAATATCTTATGAATAAAATTCTTGTAATCGCTCCGCACGCGGATGATGAAATCCTGGGCTGCGGAGGAACGATGATTAAAAACATTAAAGAAGGGAATGAGGTCTATGTCTGCATCATCACTAAAGGTTATTCGCCTTTGTATAGTGCAGAAAGGATTGAATTGAACCGTAAAGACACGATAGCCTGCCATAAGGCTATAGGAGTTAAAAAGACTTTCTATCTGGACCTCCCTGCGACGCAACTTGAGACAGTACCTCGTTCAGAACTTAACGGTAAGATCATGGAAGTTATAAGGAAATTGATACCAGATGAGGTGTATATTCCACATTGGGGTGATATGCAGAAAGACCATCGGATGGTGGCAGAGGCTTGTATGGTCGCGTTAAGACCTAAATACATGCCGCAAGTCAAGAGAATTTATAGTTATGAGACAATGTCTGAAACAGCTTGGAATGCCCCAAACATTCAGAATGAGTTCATTCCCAATGTGTATGTAGATGTTTCCGAAACATTGGAGGACAAAAAAAAGGCATTGTCATATTATAAGTTGCAGGTTGGTAAGTTCCCTGATGCGCGATCATTGGAATCGATTGATGCGTTGGCCCGGTATAGAGGTACTATAGCCAATATGATTGCGGCTGAGGCGTTTATGCTTATAAGAGAACTGAGATTAAAGGAAAAATAGACGTGTTATGAAAAGTATCATTATCGGAGCAGGTACATATGGTGAAGTTTACCAGGCTTATCTTAAAGAGTCGGGCGTTGAAATTATTGGCTTTCTTGATGACGATCCTAAATATGAGGGGCAAATCATTAGGGGGACGCCTGTTTTGGGAACAACTGGTCTTTTGTCGGAATTGAAAGAAACGAAAGGGGTAGAAGCCGTTTATTGTCCTTTGGGAAATAATAAAATTCGCGTGAAATTCCTTTCCATGGCTCGTGACCTAGGATATATAACTCCGAACTATATACATCCAAGTGTGCTGATTTCTCCAAATGTTACCATTGGAGAGGGGGTTTATATTTTACTTGGAACTACTATTATGCCTCACAATGTCATTGAAGATTTCGTGATGATTTCTTCCGGAGTAAATCTGGCTCATCATAGTGTACTGGAAACAGGTGTTTTTCTTTCGATGGGGAGCAATTTCGGAGCGTCTATCCATGCTCACAAGTATGCCTATTGTGGTATCGGTTCTACAATTATGACGGGGGTGCATGAATTGGGTGAAAACTGTTTGGTCGGAGCAGGAGCGGTTGTAATTAAGGATGTGCCTGACAACGCAGTTGTGGCTGGAGTACCAGCGAAAGTATTAAGAATCAAAATGAGCGAATAACTGCTTTATCGGGGCTGGTTCGGTCGTCGTCAAGGATATTCCCGACGGCGCTCTGGCCTACGGCAATCCCTGCCGGGTGAAAGGATGAGTCGTAATTTCTTCAAAATGTTAATTTTGCATTAAATATCCTTTACAATGAAAAGACTGATCGCTTGTCTTCTTATCGCCCTGTCCCTTGCCGTTTCTTGCCGCAGCGGACGGGAAGTGGCTGTCATCACGGACGAGGTTCGCATAGCGGCCATCAACGGCTCGCTGCTGGATTCGCTGGAGAATCAGATTACCGTAACCCCCGTCAAGGTTCAGAGCGGCTTCATCCTGGAGGGCCGGTGGGATCTTCGGGAATATGCCAAACTTCGTTTCCTGGCCCATAATGCCAACGAAGATGATTATCTGTATCTCTTTGTGTACTTGGAGAATGAGACGCCGGATGAGACCGTACGCCCATCGAAAGGAATCAGCGAAGACTGGGTCAAAGTGGCGCCTGGAGAGACAAAACTCTTGGAAATCGACCTTCCCTGCGACATCGCCCACCCGGAGGTGAACCGTCTCCTGACCCTGATGAAGGGAACTCCCTATAATGAGTTCAAGCACCGGCGATACGGGGTGGATCTCTCTGATGTGCGGCGCATCCGTTTCCTTTCCAGAAGACAGTATCCCGGAAGCAGTTGGGCGGTAGAGCATCTGGTCCTGGTGCCGGGTGAGAGGAAAGCGCCAGATTATATGCAGCTGGACAGCGCCTCTTTCTTCCCGATGATCGACCGCTATGGGCAGTTCAAGCACCGTGACTGGCCCGGCAAGACACATTCCGATGCGGACCTCCGGATGGCCCGGACCGAGGAAGAAAAGGACCTGGCCGCCCATCCCGGCCCGACGGGTTGGAATCAATATGGCGGCTGGGCAGACGGTCCCCGCTTTGAGGCGACCGGCCATTTCCGCGTGGAGAAAATCAAGGGCAAATGGTGGATGATCGATCCCGAAGGCTGCCTCTTTTGGAGCCACGGAATCGTCAGGGTGAATGCCTCTTCCGCGGTGACTCCCTTGCAAGGAAAGAAACTCGCCTCGCGGAATTATATGTTCGAGTACCTGCCCTCCGAGGGTGACCCGCTTTATCAGTTCCGCTTTACCAACGATGAGTTGTTAAGCCCTTATTACGAGCAATGGCAGGAGGATTCCACCTTTGACTTCTCATCCGCCAACATCTATCGGAAGTATGGACCGGAATACAAGTCCGTTTGGTCCGACCTGGCCCATCGCCGGCTCCGTAGCTGGGGGCTGAATACTATCGCCAATTCTTCGGACAAAGACATTTGCCGACAGGACCGGACGCCGTTTATCGACCGGTTTGAAATCCGGAGCGTCCCGATCGAAGGCGCGGACGGGCAATGGCTCCCGATTATGGACCCGTTCGACCCAAGTTTCCGTCAGTCTATTGAGGCCCAGCTCAAGGCACATCAGCGAGACATCAAGGACCCGTATCTCCTGGGCTATTTCGTGGATAACGAGATCCACTGGGGGGATGAGACGCACGCGGCCAGGTGCGTGGCGAACGCTCCCGAATCCCAGGCGGCCAAGAAGGTGATGCGAACCTTCTTGAAGGAGCGCTACGGAAAAGCCGTGGAGCCTTCGGCGGCATCGGAAGAAGACTTGCTGCTCTTCAACAAGGCCCTTATCGAAAAGTATTACAAGGTAATCCGCGAGAGTTTCGACCGGTATGCACCGGGCGTCCTGTATATGGGCTGCCGCTTTGCCAGTTTTGTATGCAGCAATCCGGACGTCATCACGATCGGCGCCAAATACTGCGACGTGATTTCCCACAACCAGTACCGTTATACGGTTGGTTCCTATCACCTTCCCGGAGGCATAGACAAGCCGGTAATGATTGGTGAATGGCATATGGGGGCGTATGACCGTGGTATGTTTCACCCTTCCCTGCAGCAATGCGACAGCCAGGATGAACGGGGTTATTTCTACAAGGAATATGTGCGGAGCGCCCTTGGGAACCCCCTGATTGTCGGCGTCCATTGGCACCAGTTTATGGACCAGGCCACCACCGGCCGTTTTGATGGCGAGAACTTTCAAGCCGGCTTCCTGGATTGCTGCGACACGCCTTATCCGGAGACCATCGCTGCCTGCCGGGAAGTCGGCTATGACCTGTATCAGACACGCTTCGGCGAGGTTTTAAAGTAATTGTTAAAAAATAACCTGCTTCATTACTAAGTGACAAAACGGTGAGAAAAAGAATTTATCTGTGCCTGGCGCATATGAGCGAGGCCGGGTTGGAACAGAAATATATCCGGGAGGCGTTCGATACGAACTGGGTGGTGCCTCTGGGGCCCAATGTGGATGGATTTGAGAAAGACCTGGAGGAGTATGTTAACGGGATATCCGGCGCCCCAGCCCTGACCCGGCGCGTGGTGGCCTTGTCTTCCGGGACGGCGGCCGTGCATCTGGGGCTGCTCTGCTGCGGAGTCGGCCCGGGCGACGAGGTCCTCGTACAGAGTTTTACCTTCTGTGCATCGACGCATCCGATTACTTATCTCGGGGCCCGGCCGGTGATGGTGGACTCGGAACCCGATACCTGGAATATGGACCCCGAACTGCTGGAAAAGGCCATTCTCGACCGTATCGCAAAGACGGGGCGCCCGCCGAAGGCTATCGTTCCCGTGGCCTTGTACGGTATGCCGTATCAGGCGGACAAGTTGATGGAGACGGCCGAAAAATATGGTATTCCGGTGGTGGAAGACGCTGCGGAGGGGTTCGGCTCGAAATACAACGGACAGGTGCTGGGAACGTTCGGCCGCTTCGGCGTCCTTTCGTTCAACGGAAACAAGATGATTACGACCTCCGGTGGCGGCGCCCTGATTTGTCCGGATGAAGAACGCTGGCAGAAAGTGATGTGGTATGCCACGCAGGCCCGGGAGAGTTATCCCTATTATCAGCACGAGGCCATCGGCTACAATTATCGGATGAGCAATATCTGCGCGGGAATCGGCCGCGGACAGATGACGGTGCTGGAGCAGCATCTGGCTCATCACAGGCACGTGCAGGCGCTCTATGAGCAACTGCTGGCGGATGTGCCGGGCGTTACGGTACACAGGCAGCCCGCCGGCGGCCCGTATGCGTCCAATTATTGGCTCTGTACCATTATGCTCGATCCGGCGCTGCGGGTCAAGGGGCAGGAGAACGCTTATAAGACCATCGTCCAAGGCGCCGTGGGAGGGGCTGCCGGAGTCATTCACCGGGCGGCTTCCGCGACGACGGACTGTCAGCCGAATGACAATGTCGAGGCGCTTCGCGTGGCCCTGGACAGGGCCGACGTCGAGGCGCGTCCACTTTGGAAACCGATGCATAAGCAGCCCGTTTATAAAGATGCGGTGGCGTGTCTCCGGCCGTGCAGACTTTTCGGAGAAGAAAGTCCTTCCGTCAGCGAGGCCCTCTTCAAGGTCGGTCTCTGTCTGCCTTCCGGTCCCTATGTAAGCGATGAAGATGTACGATATATAGTTGATTGTATCAAAGCGAGTATAATATAAAACATTCTGTCAGCGTATGACACAAGACGAATTATGGATGTCCAGGTGGCAGGAGGCTGTTGATTTCCTGGAAACGAATCAACGCAGGCCCTCCAAGTTTATTCCCGAAGAGCGCAATATGCGTTCCTGGTGGAAGCATAACAAGAAATTGATGAACGCGGGCAAACTCAAGGCCGGGCGCATCGAGTTGTTCCAACGGCTTCTGGAGCTCGGGGAGCAGTACCGGCACGTGAACCAATATCAGTAGTGTGGAATGAAGATTCTCGTGACTGGCGCCGGGGGCTTCGTCGGTAAGAACCTCTGCGCGCAATTGAAGAATGTCCGCGACGGGAAGGCCCGTTGCTACGGTCTGGGCGCGAAAGGGCAGGCCGATCCCTGTATCGAGGAGGTGTATGAGTATGATTTGGACTCGACGCCGGAGCAGCTGGACGCCTGGTGCCGGGAGGCGGATTTCGTCTTCAACCTGGCCGGGGTGAACCGTCCGCAGAACCCGGAAGAGTTTATGCAGGGCAATTTCGGTTTTGCCTCGACCTTGCTCGACACCTTGAAGAAACACGGCAATACCTGTCCGGTGATGTTGTCCTCATCCCAGCAGGCTTCGCTGAGCGGGCGTTTCGGCAATTCCGAGTATGGCCGGTCCAAAAAGGCGGGGGAAGACCTGTTTCTAACCTATGGTGCCGAGACCGGGGCCCGCGTGCTGGTGTACCGTTTCCCGAATCTCTTCGGCAAATGGTGCCGGCCCAATTATAATTCGGCCGTTGCCACTTTCTGCAATGCCTTTGCTAACGACCTTCCCTATACGGTCAACGACCCGTCGGTGGAACTGGAACTGCTCTATATCGACGACCTCGTGGATGAGATGATGGCCGCCCTGAAGGGGGAGGAACATCGCTGCGAGTTTGAAGGGCTGGAGGTGATTCCGAAGAAGGCTCCGGCCCGGCCGGGGGGGGATTGGGGGGCGGATGAAGGCCGCTACTGCTATGTGCCGGTGACGCACAAGGCCACGCTGGGAGAAATCGTGGACCTGCTCGGGCGCTTTGCCGCCCAGCCGCAGACCCTGATGATTCCGGAGATCCCGTCCGGAAGTTTCGCCAAGAAACTCTACAGCACCTACCTGAGTTATCTTCCCTATGAGAAGACGGCTTTCCCGCTGAAGATGAATGTGGATGAGCGCGGCTCGTTCACGGAGCTCGTGCATACGCTCAATGCCGGTCAGGTCTCCATCAACATTTCCAAGCCGGGCATAACCAAAGGACAGCACTGGCACCATACCAAATTCGAGCAGTTCATCGTCGTCAAGGGGCACGGCCTGATTCAGCAGCGCAATCTCAACGACCCCGACGGCAAAGTGCTGGAATGGGAAGTCAGCGGCGACCTTATTCAGGCCGTCCATATGCTGCCGGGATATACGCACAACATCATCAACCTTTCCCCGACGGAAGACCTGGTGACGGTAATGTACTGCAACGAGGTGTTCAACCCGGACAAGCCGGATACCTTCTTTGAACCGGTACAATCATTCAGAAATCATTAAAAAGGAAATATGGCAAGTTTTAAGAACAACGGGAAGCTCAAGCTTCTGATTATCGTGGGGACCCGTCCGGAAATTATCCGTCTGTCGGCCGTCATCAACAAGTGCCGGGAGTACTTTGACTGTCTGCTGGCGCATACCGGCCAGAACTACGACTATCATCTCAACGGAATTTTCTTCAAGGACCTGAAACTGGAAGCCCCCGATGTCTATCTGGAGGCGGTCGGCGCGGACCTGGGCGAGACGATGGGCAATATCATCG
>CADBLM010000013.1 GCA_902795445.1 uncultured Bacteroidia bacterium | reverse complement strand
TATAGTTCTGCTTGAAGGTGCAGCCGCTGATGCTGAGCGTACCGCTGGAACGGAAATCCACCGCACCGCCGCAGCCGTTGATCATCGTACTGGCATCATTCGTGACATAGTTTCCTTGGAAGGTGCAGCCGGAGAGGCTCAGGTTGGATACGCAGGTAGCGGAAGAGGCATTCAGCTCATTGGAGACGTGGATGGCACCGCCGCCTGTCAGGGCGGAATTGTCATAGAAACAGCAATCCGTAAAACTGAGCGTATGGGCGGCCCCCCCTCCTCCCAGATAGACGGCTCCGCCGCCGTAGGTTGTGGCGACATTCTTTTTTGACGCATCGCTTTCATCTCCGAAGGTGCAGCCGGTAAAGGTCGCGCTGGCCGTCGCGGGGGCATTGCAATAGAAAGCCCCGCCCCAGTTTTCGGCCGTATTGCCGGTAAAGACACAATCAAGGCAAGTCAGTTTCGCATCGGCTGCAGATTCGGAGAATTTGATGGCCCCGCCTCTCAGGCGGGCCTGATTTCCGGAAAAGACGCAACGGGTAAAAGTCACATCCGTACCGGTAATGCTTCCGTCCACACCGGCTGCGGCCCCTTGCTCCGCCCGATTGTTGCTGAATATACAGTCCGTAATCTCCGCAAAGACTCCGTCGGCCAACTGGATTCCGCCGATGGCATAGTCATTGACATTGTCCTTAATTACGCAATCATTCATACGGACGCCCATTTTCGCGCCGTGAAATTCCAGAGCCGCCGACCCGTCGTGATTGGTACTGGCGCCGCTGACGGTGAGTCCGGTCAAGGACAGGGCGAGCAAATCGGTCGGTGCGGGATACGCGAACATTATCTGATAGGAAGAGGCCCCGGAGAGGATGGTCTCGTTGTTTTCCGGGTCGGGAGTCAGGCCGCCGGCTGCGGGAAAACCACCGACCATGTTGAGCGTCATTCCGTCGGCTGTCGCCAGACCTGTCAGGTCCGCCCGGACACCCATCGCATAGATCCCGGCGCCCAGACGCAGGGTCACGCCGGAAAGCGCATTGCGCTGCTCCTCCGTGAGGGCCGTCAATACGCCGTCTTTCTTGAGTTGCCCGTCGTTAAGGAAGGCGAACAGACCCGCCTTGTCCATCGCATTGGCCCAGGAAGAGCCGTCCTTGTCTCCCGCTCCGTCCACCGTCACATACAGATAGCGGCTGCGGTCGTCGAGTCGGGAGAAATAATAGATGTGTCCCCGCTCCGTTTGCAGCGCAGACTGATGACAGTAGGTATTGAGGATGTTGCCTTCGCTGTCATAAAAACGGACGGACAAGCCTTTGCTCAGGTTCAGCCCGGGCAGCAGGGCGGCATAACAGTAACCTTCGCTGCCGACGGACAGGGTAATCGTCCGGGAAGCGGAAGAAGCGGAACCGGTCTGCGGAATGCCCTCGCCGTCAAAAGTGACGGGCAGCGTACCCGCAAGGTCTTCCCCGTTTTCCCCCGCGATGACGATGTGGTCCACGGAAGCGTTGCCCACGTAAATTTCGAGATAGGAGACGAGATGGCGGAAAGAGATCGTCGCTTCCTCCCGCGTCGTCCTGGCCACCATATAATTGGCCCCTTTGAAAGTCCCGTCCTGCACGGCAGGGATGGTCACGCCGAGCGTGCTGCCCGACAGGGAAGAGGTCGCGGAAGCGGGATAGACGGCATAGACATCGGTCACGGCTTCCGGAAGGGTCGCCGATAAAACGGCGCTGCGATGGTCGTCACTATATTCCTCCGTCGTTATGTCACAGACGGATGCCGGCTGGCTGCCTTGGGCATAGTGCAGCGTCAGGACATCATCCGCCGTCCAACTGATATGCGCGGAACCGGCCTCCGTATCGGAAGAGATGGCCGTCTTCGCAGCGGAAGGCGTTTCAAGCGAAGCGGAAAACAGGACGGAAGACGAGTCCGCTGCGCCGGCCTTGCGGACTTCTTCGCGCATACAGGCGGAAGTCGCCAGCGTGACGACTGCGATGAGGAACAAAGGTAATATCGAGTGTCTCATATTGTTCTGGTTTTGCATCTGTAAAGATTTTCCGTCTATGGCCGTCAATCGGTCTGCGTAACCGTTTCCCTGGAGGCATCCTGGGTACTGCCGGCCATATCCATCCCGGCATAGGCGCCCGGCATCGTAACGGAGGCACGCGTCGCACCGCGCTGGTCACGGCCGGAAGCGTGATCCGCGCCGACATCCCCGATGCTCACCAGCCAGGCATAGAAATCGGGGTCTGAGTTGTCCAGAGCGACATTCATATCGGATAGTGCGGACTTGCCTCCCATCCCACTGCCCAGAATGCCGTTCCAATACCAATAGGTATTGAGATAGGTCGGGCTGGATGCGTCGCATTGCCAGGCAAGGGCGCCGAAGTTTGCGGAGGTGGCGTACGCCGTCAGTACGGACTCGCCGGTATCGGAGGCCGGAAGGGTGAATGAGAATCCGCTGGCCGTGACCGCCGGAGAGGCCTTGGTGGAAAGGAAGCCGCGGCCATTGGCGTCGGGATGCGTATTGGCAAGGGTCACCGTCGAATTATAACCGGTAAAGGCGCGTCCCGAAACGGCATTGGTCGAACAGACGATGCTGTTGATGAAATGGAATTTCTCCGGATGGGTGATTCCGTCAAAACGGACGAGCGCCTCCCCGTTATCCGTATCTTCCGAACCCTCCGCCTTTTGAGGCACTCCGATGACCGTTGAGTTGGCCAGGGTAAAGACTCCATCATACATCAGGTTGAAGTAGGCACAGTGCGCTCCTCCCTCCGCCCAGGCGTTGTGGAAGGTGGAATTGTTGATGTGGAGTCCGGTCGGTCCCCTGCTGTTGATGATGGAGCCGGCCCTGTATTTAATGTAATTGCGGTAGAAGAGCGAATTGCTGACATACAGGTCGGAAGAAGAGTTGTATAATCCGATGGCACCGCCCTGGGAGGCGTAATTGTGGATGAAATTGCAACGGTTGACGCGGGCGAGGACATAATTGTCCGCATACATCCCGTCGTCTCCCTTCGCATCATCCTTATATTGAAGAATTGTTCCCCGCATCAGGGCTATCGCGCCGCCGTAGGCATAGTTGTACGATGCCTGCACGGCCGTCTTGTTGTCGGTAAAAGTGCAGTCCGAAATATCCGCGACCAGGCGGACGGGATTGCTGACTACGCCGGCCGTGACAGAATCGCCGGCCTGTCCGTAACGAAGGGAGACGGCCCCGCCGCTGTTGTACCAGTTGGAGGTCTCCGTATAGTTGCCGGTAAAACGGCTGGAAGTGATGGAGACCGCACCGGATGTCGCAACGGCGATGGCACCGCCGCTCCCGTTGGTGGCGTAATTCTCGCTGAAAGTACAGTTGTCAACGCTGAGGGAAGTCCGGCAGGAGTCGTAATAGCCTGTGGCGGCCAAAGTCGTGGCCGGAGTCGATTTCCCGCTGTCCGTATAGGCCGCATTGTCGGCATTGCCGATATAGATGGCCCCGCCGGTCGTCCCGTGATTGCCCGAGAAGGTACAGCCGGAGAAGAAAACACTGTTGGTCGCGCCGTCTTCCCCGCTGACATAGACGGCGCCGCCCCTGAAGGTGGAAGATGAATTGTCCGTGAAGGTACAGTCCTGAAAGTGCGCATCGGTATTTTTGTAGATGGCGACGGCTCCGCTGTTGCCGCCGCTGGAGACATTCCCGGTAAAAGCGACGCGCGTAAAAGTCATGTCCTTGTCTGTCGAGGAAATGCGTATGGCGGCTCCGCCTCTGGCGCCGTTGTTGCCGGACACCAGACAGTCCGTCATTTCCATATCACCCGTTCCGTTGAGCATGATCGCGCCGCCCCCGCTGGATGTATTATCCCGGATTTTCATATCCTGCACGGCGGATGAAGAGCCGGACAGGGTACAGTCGGCGTCTTTGGCATACAGTGCCGCACCGGTCCCCCAGAAAGAACTGTTGGACAAGGTGTTGTGGTGGATATCACATGCCTGGAGGGTCAGCGTCCCGGACTCCGCATAGATTCCGCCTCCGAGCCCGTCGGTGAGCGTGTGGTTTTTGATTTCGCACCTGTTCATACTGAGCGTGACCGTCTTGCCCGCAGGCTGATACAGATAGACGGCACCGCCTGCCGGATAAACACTCCCGTCATCCAAAGTATTGGGAACCCTGTTCCCGTCAAATACGCAGTCATTCAAAGTGACGCTTACATCATCAGCAGAATGGCTCTGCGTACTCGTAGTTTTGCAGCCGACCAGCATCGCTCCGCCGCAGGCCGTCGTCGCATCTCCGACAGCATTGTTCGAGAAGTCGCAGCGGTTGAAAACGACATTCCTGTATCGCTGGACGAAGACGGCTCCGCCTTTTGCGTGCGCGTGCAGCGTATAATTGCCGGTGAAATGACAATCATCGACCGTAACCGTATAATCGGACAAGGTCTCCTCGCTTTCATCCGATATCCAAAGCGCTCCGCCGAAACCTATTGCACCCGACATCAGATAGTTCCCGGAAAAGGTACAGCCTTCAAAATGCACATCCCCGTGCCCCACCTTGACGGCGGCACCGCTGCTTTGGGTATTGGCATAAGCGTGTACTTTATTGCCGCTGAAAGTGCAATTCTTTATGGTGACCTGACCGGCATCCGCATTGAGCCCGGCACCGGCTCCCGCCTCATTGTCCGAGAATACGCAATCCTCCAATACGATTTCCGGCTCGGCAACCTCTGTACCGGAGGTAGAAATACGGAAACCCGCCCCGACTCCCGTGTTGGTATTGCCGGAAAACCGGCATTTGCTGATATGGCTGCACAATTTGTAAGCGGCCGCGTTGGCCCAAATGGCAAAAGCGGTCGCCCCTGTCTTTTTGCCGCTGCGATTGACGAAAC
>CADBLM010000012.1 GCA_902795445.1 uncultured Bacteroidia bacterium | reverse complement strand
GCTGTTGAAGCCGAAGGTAGGGGTGTTCTGCGGCAGCGGAAGGTCGTTGTCGATGGTCTTGGGCACGTGGATGTTGTGGATGGGATAGTGCTTGGCTTCCAGGAATTTGGCGATGCGGTTGGCGGTGGAGGCGGTGTCGTCACCGCCCACGGTCACCAGCAGTTTGATGTTGTTGTCCTGAAAAAGTTTGAGATTGAAATTCTCTTCAAAATCCTTGTCAGTCGGTTTGAAACGGCTCATCTGCAGATAACTGCCGCCCCGGTTGAAATAAGCGTCGGCCTTGAAGAAGTCGAGGTCCTCATAACGGGCGTCGGCGCTGAAAAGGCCGCTGTAACCGCCGTGGAGGCCGATGACGCGATAACCGTTGGACAGGAAAGTCTTTGCTACAGAGCATACGACGGTGTTCATACCCGGAGCCGGGCCGCCACCGCAAAGGATGATAATGGAATCTTTCATAAGTCGGATATAACTAAAATCTCACAAATATACGTTTTTTTCGCAGTCCAAACAAATGCAGACCTATAAATTTTCGTCTTCATCCCGGCGGTCCAGGCCATACAGACGAATCAACGCAGCGATTTCCGGGTCCAGATGTCCGCGATGGACAAAGGACGGCTCCTGGCGGCAGGCGTCCAGATAGTGCTGCACCGCCTTTTCCTCCTTCCCTTCCCGGGCATAGGCGAGGGCCAGCAGATAGTCCCGTCGCGGAGACGGTGCCTCCTTTTCCAGAATCACCCGCGCGCTGGCCGGATAATCCCGCGCCAGGAAGGCGACGGCCGTATTGTAGTCCCCATAGGGCCGTAGCAGTTCCAGGGCCCGTTCGTAATCGTGGTCGCGCAACGCCTCCAGGCCCGCCCGGTAAACCGAATCGACGACGGTCGTATGGACCGTATCTTTCACCATCCCCTTGCGATGCAGATGAAAGGCCATCCGGACGCGGCGCAGACGGGGATAAACCTGGCCGCGCAGATGGGGGTAGAAGGATTCGCGACGCAGCGCGGCCTCTCTCCGGTCCGGCTGGTCATCCGCCAGAATACGCCGATAGACAGCCTTCTGCACCTCCGTCAACAGCGTGTCGGCTTCCACCTCCCGTGTCAGTCCGCCCCAGTCTTCTCCGACACTGCGGGCCGACAGCGGAATGCGGGGCAGCGGTGCCGAACGGACGATACGCCCGTGCTCATCTACCGAAAATCCCCGGCTGCGCTCCAGCGAATCCCGGTAGTGCCGGATATACCATCAAAAGTGCGCCGTGACGCGCTCGGCGCGGCTGCGGGCCAGGCGGGCATTCATCCGTTCCTCCCCTTCCGGTGAGGAAGAGGCGCAAATCTCGATGGAGTCCAGGTCGAACACCTCGTTCTCCAACAGGGAGCCCAGAAGACGGCCGATGCGCCGGAACTCGGCGGCATTGTCGCCCAGGGAAGGATTGAGTTCGCTGCGAGCCGGGGAAAAGGCGATGTTGCAGGAAGTATTGGCTTCGGCCCGCCGTTCTACGATTTGCATCTTGTAGCGTTCCCGCTCCTCCATCAGTCCGCTGAGCGAACTGATATAAAAGGTAAGGGGCTTGCTGTCGCTGAGGGCATAGCGCTGCGTCCCGGCATCCTGTATCGAGCCGTGCAGCACGATGTCCACCTTTTTCAGCCCGGGCCGCGTATGCAGCAGTTGGACGTAACGATAGACGAACTGTCCTTCACCTTCCCGGATGACGGAATCCAGCCTGATGCCCTCCCGCTGGATGGGATGTGGAACCCATTTTTCCCGCATCCTGTCTTTGCGCCCCATCCGCCTCACGTGGTCGCGGATCAGAAACCGGTTGGTATAATGCTCCAGCGCCTGCTGCTGCGTAACGCCGAAGGCGGAGGCGAACTGTTCGTCCGAAACGAGGCTGCTGTCGGTCTTGAAGCGATAGATGTCACGGATGTTCCGCTGGAGGAAGATTTCCAACTGCCGGGTATCGACAAAATGGAGGCTGTCCCTCGCCAGCGACAGCAGGAAGCGTTCATACTGCTGCCAGCCGCGCAGCTGGGCGTTGCGGAAGCCTTTTCCTGTAATCAGGATGGGTTCCAGTTGCAAGGTGTCGGCCAGGATGTGCATCTCGGGGGTGAAACAGAGTTGCCAGCGGCTGTCCTGCAGGGAGTCGGAGACGCTGATGTCAAATTCCAGTTCGACCGTGCCGAAACGCTCGGCCACGTGGCGGAAGCGGGCCGTCACGACGGCGGCGTCCAGAACATCGCTCGCCACCATTTCACCGGTGGCCTCATCTTTGACGGCTCGCATCAGGATCAGTTTCCGGCCCGATTCATCCCGGACGGTGATGGTGTCCCGGAGGGTTTCCGCCGTGGAAGGACTGGCCCGGTCGCGGGCGTCGGACGGCAACTGGAGCGAGGCGGAAGTGCCGTGGGCGGAAAGTTGTTTCCATTTTCTCTGGGTGGAGCAGGCGGCTGCCGCCGCCAGGAGAAGGCAGAATACGACAAGGACAGGTATCTTTTGCATAACAATAAGGAAATTACTGCACGGACGCAGGCATCCGGGAAGGCGAAAATCCCTCCTGTCAAGTGTCATAATCGCCCCAAAGATACGACAAAAAATGAAATCGTCAATTTTTTCTGCATAATGTGTCGGAATCGTATTTTTTGAGTATATTTGTAAATTATGAGGAATGTGGAACAAATGAGCCTGGAAGAGGCGGCTGAAAGAATCGGCCTCCTGCGTACAACCATCGAAGACAGCAACCGGCGTTACTATGTTGACAATGCGCCGATACTCAGCGACTATGAGTATGACCAGCTGATGTACGAGCTGCAGGCCATCGAAGCCCGTTTCCCCCAGCTGGCCAGCGATGATTCGCCCACCCGCCACGTCGGCAGCGACCTTTCCGACCGGAAGGAGGGCAAGGAGTTCGAGCAGTATCCCCACCGCTATCCGATGCTTTCGCTGGGCAACACCTACAGCATCGCGGAAATCGAAGAATTTGCTGCCCGCGCCTCCCGGCTGCTCAGCGGCGAGACCTTTACCTATAGCTGCGAACTCAAATTCGACGGGACGGCCATCTGCCTGACCTATCGCGACGGCCGGCTCCTGCGCGCCCTTACGCGGGGGGACGGAAGCGTCGGCGATGATGTTACGCGCAATGTCCGCCACATCGCCAACATCCCCGCCCGGCTCAGCGGGAGCGGCTGGCCGCAGGAATTTGAAATCCGGGGAGAAATCTATATGCCCTATGCGGCCTTCGACCGGCTCAACGAGGAGAAACTCCGCGAGGAAGAGGCGCCTTTCGCCAATCCGCGCAACGCGGCTTCCGGTTCCCTCAAGCTGACCGACCCGGAGGAAGTGGGACGGCGCGGCCTGGAATGTACGCTCTACCATCTGCTGGGCGAAAACCTGCCTTTCAGCACCCACAGCGAAGCGCTTGACAAGGCGGCTTCGTGGGGACTGCCCGTCTCGCAGCACCGCCGCATCTGCGCCTCCATCGAAGATATCGAACGATATATCGCCCGCTGGGATACGGAGCGCAGGAAACTGCCCTTCGCCACCGACGGCATCGTCATCAAGGTCAACCAACTCGATTTGCAGCGCAGCCTGGGCTATACGGCCAAGTCCCCGCGCTGGGCCGTGGCTTACAAATTCAAGGCGGAACAGGCCCTGACTCCCCTGCTGAGCATCGACTACCAGGTAGGACGTACCGGCGCCGTCACGCCCGTGGCCAACCTCGAACCGGTCCAGTTGTCCGGTACGGTCGTCAAGCGTGCCACCCTGCACAATCCCGACCAGATGGAGCTGCTCGACATCCATATCGGCGACT
>CADBLM010000011.1 GCA_902795445.1 uncultured Bacteroidia bacterium | reverse complement strand
GGCACCAAGGAAAAATTCTTCACCGAAGCGACATTGTCCGCGATACGCATCGACGCTGCGGCATCGCGCAGGGACAGCGCCTTGGTCAGCTCGAACATACTCATCTGCCGGCTGATGCCGATGTTGTCCTCGATGTTCTCCACCGTAACACGGGCCGTCCCTTCGGGAAGGTTCTTGAGCATCTTTTCGGTTTCGAGGGCGATTTTGCCCAGGTCGGTCCCGGCAAATTCCGCCAGCAGGGCCGCCGCATCGGGAACGATGTCCAGTCCGAGCGAACGATAATAGGAGCCGATCCAGGAAACCATCTTATAATCGGGAACCGGCACCGATTCGAGCAGGCCGCCCGACTTCTGGACGGTCTTGTACAGGGCCTTGCGCTTGTCCGCCTTCGCCCCGCGCAGGCAAATCACCAGGATGGTGCTCTCCAGCGGATGTTCACAATAAACGGACAGGGCCTCGTAATCTTTCATCATCTGCGCCTCCTTGACCATCACGAGCTGCCGCTCTGCAAACATCGGATACCGGCGGGCGGAGGAGATGATGTCGTCGGCCGTGACATCGGCCCCGTAGCAGACGAGCTGGTTGAAATCCCGGGCCTCTTCGGGGATGGCGCAGTCCAGGATGGCATCCGCCACCTTGTCTATATAGTAGGGTTCCTCCCCCATCAACAGATATACAGACTTGAAGATGCCCTTGCGGGCATCTTCAATCATAGCGGCGGCCGTCGAAGCGGCGTCGGGTCCGGTCGTTTTGGCCATCAGTCGTTGCGTTTTTCTTTCATCCGGGTGAGTTTTTCCTTGAGGATATCCACACACTCGTTGACGGCGGTCTCAAAAGAAGCGGCGTTGCGCTCCACGACCACGCTCGAACCGGGAACGGCCACATTGATGCGGACGTTCTTGTTGGCGGCGTCGCTCAAGAGGGAGAACTTCACGTCAACAGAAATAATCGGCTCGAAGAAACGGTCGAGTTTGGACACTTTCTTTTCCGTGAATTCAAGCAGTTTGGCGTCTGCGTCAAACTTGATGGACTGGACATTGAGTTTCATAATCACCTCCGTTTTTTGGCCCTGGGATGGGCGGATTGATAAACTTTTGCCAATTGTGCCACCGTATTGTGCGTATAGACCTGGGTTGCCGCCAGCGAGGAATGTCCCAGCAGTTCCTTGATGGAATTGAGGTCTCCCCCGTCCTGCAGCAGCTGCGTCGCCAGGGAGTGCCGGAGCACGTGGGGCGAGAGCCTTCCGCTGATGCCTTCGGCTCCGCCGAGCTGCGCCTTCACCACCCTGTCCACGAAGGCCGGATAGAGCCTTCCGCCGGAAGGAGTGAGCAGCAGGGGCGTCCCGGGTCCGCCGTCACAATCAATGAGCATATCAACTGCTTCCAAATATACTAAAATTTCTTCAAACAATGACAAAACAATCGGAATTGTCCGCATCTTGTCCCCCTTTCCGCGCACGTGGAGTACCTTGCGGGAGGCATCCAGCGAACTGCGGTCCAGCGCAATCAACTCGCCGCGGCGGATGCCGGTCGCATACAGGAGGGAGACAATCAGCCGTGAAAGACGGGCCATATACGCCTGCCTGAGCCCTTTGTCGGTCCGAAGCTCCCCTTTCTCCCCCCGATGTACGTCGAGGGATTCGCGGCCGGCCCACCAGGCCGTTTCGGCGAAATATTTTTCGAGGGCCTCATCGCGGTAGAACTGAGGCAGACGGCGGGACTCCCGGGGGCGCCGGACTTGTTTGACCGGATTGGCGGATAGGAGTTTGCGATTCATCAGATAGCGGCAGAATCCGCTCAGCGCGGAAAGATGCTGATTGACCGTCCGGGGCTTCATCCGGCCGTCATCGAGCAGATGCACCTCATAGTTGCGGACCTGCACGTCCGTCAGCGCCCCGAGCAGGGCCTCATCCCCCTCCCCGTCCGCACAAAAGGCCGTAAAACGGTCCAGAACATCCTCATAGATGCTTACGGTCCGGGGGGAATAACGGCGGACATAAAGCAGATAGTCGATATATTCGTCCCGCAGCGCCCTTACTCGATATCGGCGGGAACGCTCAGATAATCCTCACGGGGGGACAGGCCGAGTTCGGCGGCCCTGCGGAGCATCAGTTCCCGGGCCGGCTCGAATTCATTGGGAATATCCCCGTCCAGGATGGCGTCTTTCACCACTTCCTTGATCAGGGCGATATCGCGTCCCGGAGGGATGCCGAAGACCGCCATAATGTAATTGCCGGTGACGGGATTCTTGAAATTGCGGATACGGTCCTTCTCCTCCACGACGGCCATTTTCTGCTCCACCAGACGAAAATTCTCCCGCAGGCGCTCCACCTTGCGGGGATTCTTGGAGGTGATGTCGGCGTTGCACAGCAGCATCAGGTCGTCGATGTCGTTGCCCGCATCAAACAGCAGGCGCCTCACGGCGGAATCGGTCACCTCGTCCGTCACCAGGGCGATGGGCCTCAGGTGCATCGAGACGAGTTTCTGCACATATTTCATCTTCTCGTTCAAGGGAAGTTTGAGCGACTTGAAGATGCGCGGGACCATCTTGGCCCCGATATATTCGTGGGAATGGAAGGTCCAGCCCGTCCCGGGGTCGAAACGCTTGCTCTGGGGCTTGCCCACGTCGTGCAGCAGGGCCGCCCAGCGGAGCCAGACATTGGGCTGCGTCCGCAACCGGACCACTTCCACATTGTCCTCCAGATCATAATCACAGAGCCGTCCCTCGGCAATGGCTTCCTCTTCCAGGCGGCAGACGTTGTCCAGCACCATCAGGGTATGGGAAAAATTCTCCTTGTGTCCTTTGCCTTCGAGCGTCTCCACCCCCTTGAGCCGGGCCAGGTCGGGCAGGACGAAATCGAGCATCCCGGTGGCGTCCATCAGGAAAAACGCCATCGAAGGGGCGCGGGTGACCAGGATTTTATTGAGTTCCTCGGCGATGCGTTCCTTCGAGAGAATCACCATCCGGTCGATGTTGCGGCGGATGGAGTCAAGGGACTCGTCCACGATGCGGAAGGGATGTTCCGGGGTGGAAAGTTTGGTCGCGAAACGGATGGCCCGGAGCATCCGGAGCGGGTCGTCGCTGTAGGTCGTATCCGGGTCGAGCGGGGTGCGGATGATGCCGGCCGAGAGGTCGCGGATGCCCCCGAAAGGGTCCACAAGCGCGCCGAAATCTTCCTTCTGGAGGCTGAAGGCCATCGCGTTGATGGTAAAATCCCGGCGGAGCTGGTCCTCCTCAAGGGTTCCGTCCTCCACGATGGGATTGCGCGACTCCCGCCGGTAACTCTCCTTGCGGGCGCCGACGAATTCGACTTCCAGCCCCTTGTAACGGAGCATCGCCGTGCCGAAATTCTTGAATACGCTGAGTTTGCTGTGCACCGTCTCCGCCACCAGCGTCGCCAGGGCGATGCCGCTCCCCTCCACCACGATATCGATGTCCTTGCACGGGCGTCCGAGGAAACAGTCGCGGACATAGCCTCCGATGACGAAGGCCCGCACGCCCTGCCGGCGCGCGCAGTCGGACACGATGTCGAATATCTTATTGTCCAGAAACCCCTCCGTGATGGTAGCGCTCATAATACTCCAACATTTGATGATAGTCCGGAGCCTCGTCCAAAAACTGGAAGCCTCCGGCATTTCTTCTGCAAATATACGTATTTTGTCCGTTCGTCGCCACGACGTAGGGCACGTCCAGGACCTGGTTGTAACGGACGATCTGCGTGGCCACTTCTGCGGTCAGCGGTACGTCCGGCCGCTTGCATTCCACCATCAGCATCGGCTTCAGGTCCCGGGCGAAGACCAGGATGTCCGCCCGCTGGGGATGCCCGGCAAAAGTGAAGGCGACCTCGCTGTTCATCATCGTCTTCGGCACCCGCATCGGCCCGGCGAGGACGGAGATGAACCATTGCCGTACCCTTTCCTCGGGGGTCAGGGCGACATTTTTCTTGCGAAGCGGGTCGAATACGGTTTCCATTATCTGCGGACGGATTCTTTCAGGCCGGTGATGACGCGAAGCTGCGTCGGACAGACGTGCAGGCGGACGGGCGTGCTGGCGACGATTTCCCCGTCGGCTTCCATCAGTTCCCCGCTTCCGCCGGTCACTTCCACTTCGAATTCCCGTCCACGGGCAAAGACCAGCTGCTTCACCCGTCCCAGCGTCCCGTCGAAGAGCCGGGGCAT
>CADBLM010000010.1 GCA_902795445.1 uncultured Bacteroidia bacterium | reverse complement strand
TGACGACGTGAGCACCTTTATGGGCGACTACCTCGGCAACAAGATTCTGGACAACGATCCGTTCAAGACCCTCGACACCAAGTCCGTGGGAAAACTCATCCAATATGCCGTCAAGGAAGGCCGCAGCACCCGCGCCGCCCTCAAATGCGGCATCTGCGGTGAGCACGGCGGCGATCCCGCCTCCGTCGAGTTCTGCCACAAGATTGGTCTGAACTACGTCAGCTGCTCGCCGTTCCGCGTACCTATCGCCCGCCTCGCCGCCGCGCAGGCCGCCATCAAGAACGACAAGTAAATCCAAGTAAAACAGGAAAACGGCCCGCAGAAGTTATTTTGCGGGCTGTTTTTTTATGGGCAGGCAGGCTACCGGTATGGAGATTAGAAACGGGGACCGCGGCCGGCGGCACGGTCACGCTGCATCCGGCTTTCCATCTGCCGGCCGGCCTTGCCGAAATTGCCGAAGCGGTAGGTCAGCGAGAGGATGATGTAGCGGCCGAGGGTGTTGTTGTGCGTCTCCGTATGGATGTTGACGCTGTCCGTCACATAGTGGTTCTTGGACTGGTTGAGGATATCGTACACCTTGAGGCTCAGGGTAAACTGATTCCGGAAGAGCAGTTTGGTGATTTCCGCGTTGATGATGCACTCGTTCCCGGTGTTGGTGTAGCCGTTGTACCAGATGTAGGAGGCATCGGCGTTGAAGCCCACGCCGCCCGGAATCGTCCAGAGCATCTCGGCCTGGGCCTGGTTGCGGAAACGCAGGTTGGCTGCGGAAGAAGCGATGGTGTACCAGCCCTTGTTCATCGTCGTTCCCGCTGACAGGGAGGCCTCGACGAAATCGTTCCGATAGGTAAACTTGAGATTTTCCGTCACGCTGAGGGACTGGGTACGGTTGGTGGTAAACCAGTCGGAGAGCTGCTTGGTCGCCTTGCTCTTTTCGGTATCGAAGAAATCCTTGTTGAATTCTTCGTACTTGAAAGAAGCGGTGGCGGCATCATAATAGGTATCGGTAAAATCGTCGCTCCTGGAAGAGATGCCCACGTAGTTGGTATTGTTGGAATAGGAGGCCCGGAAGCGGTTGGAGAGGGAGAAATTGCTTTTGGCGATGGGCGTATTGAGGAAGAATCCCAGGTTGGCATCCCCGCCGAGGGGGCCGTTGATGGGCATCGCATACTGCACGCCGGCGTCGTCATACCAGCGGGCCGTCGTGATGTTGTCCTTGACGGCATTGGCGCTGAAGAACCCCCGGATGGAGAAGAAGGTCTGCTTGTCGGTGTAGCCGAAGCCGCCCCGGATACGGTGGGTGAAATAGGGTTTGAGGTAGGGATTTCCGAAACTGATGCTGAGCGGGTTGCTGTTGTCGGGGACCGGCATCAACTGTGAGGTACTCGGCTGGGAAGACTGCCCCCGGTAGAAGAGGCGGAAGTCGGAATTGTCCGAAAACTCATAGCGGATCATCGCCTGCGGAGCCCAGTTGTGCACGACGCTGTGATAGGTCTTGCCGTTGGTCAGGTTGTCGGTAATCGTGGGACGGTAGGCGGCTCCGACCTGGACGCGCAATTTTTTCAGCTGATACTGGAGGTTCATCCCGGCCGCGAAATTGTGGTACGCGTTGGTTATATCCTTGGAGTAGGTCGCATTCAGTTCCCGTGCCGCCGTTTCGGAAGCGATCAATTCGGCAAGGGTGGTGGCCGAGGCGTCGTGCCCGACATCATAGGTGTTGCGGTTGTTGGTATTCCGGCTCCACTGGTACATCGCGTTGGCCTCCAGATAGAAATTTTCCACCAGCGGCTCGGTATAGACCAGGCGGGTGCTCACGAGGGAAGAACTGGAGTTGCCTTCGTACCATTGGTCGGTGGGCGTACCGGACCAGCTTGCGCCGTCGTCGGTGGAGCGGGTCAGGGAACGGTTGAAGCCGTCGATTTTGTTGCCGGAAAAATTATAGCGGACATTGGCGGAGAAGGTCCGGCCGGGCTTGCCGAGACGCTGGCGCAGGAGCAGGCGTCCGCTGGCCGTCCAGTTATCGTTGTTGCCGTCGGTGGAAGTGAAGCCGGCGTTCTTGATGGCACCGCTGCGCCAGGTGCTGTCCAGCGAGTATTCGTTGAAACGTCCGCCGCCGAAATTGACCTGCGGCTCGAAGAGCAGGGAGGTATTCTCGGAGAATTTGTGTTCCAGGCGGATACCGAAACGGTGTCCCTGGGTGAGCGTCCGGTTCAGGCCGTAACCGCCGTCTCCGATATCCCGCCCCAGCAGGTCGTAGGGACCGCCGTTCTTGTAAAGCATCGTCTGTCCGTTGTCGAGATAGGTGGTCTTCTCGCTCTTTTCCGTGATGAGGGTGTTGTTGCCGTTGTAGAGGTAGTTGCCGCCGAGTTCCATCGCGTTGTCCAGCAGGTTCCACACCCCGTTGGCGCCGGCCATCCAGGAGGTGCTGATGCCGTTGCTGCCGCCCCAGCCGCTGCCGCCGCCCATACCGCCGTTGCCGCCCCGCATACTGCGCATCATCGACCCGGCCATATCGTTGAAACCGCGGTTGTTGGTATTGTTGCCGTTGAGAATGATGCTGATCTGGCTCTTGTCGGTAAAATTGCCCACCATCGCGGCTCCCTGCCACCGGGCGCCGGCCCAGCCGCTGTTGTAAGGGGGCTGGAGGTCATAACCGCCGCCCGCCGACACATTGCCGAACCAGCCGTTCATCATTCCCTTCTTGAGCGAAAGGTCGATGACCGTCTCCTCCTCGCCGTCGTCAATGCCGGTAAAGATGGCCTGGTCGGATTTTTTCTCGACGACCTTCACTTTTTCGATAATTTTGGCGGGAATGTTCTTGGTGGCCAGCTGAGGGTCGTCGAGGAAGAAGGTCTTGCCGTCGATGGTAATCTTCGTAATGGTCTGTCCGTTGGCCGTGACCGTTCCGTCCGAGGCGACTTCCACGCCGGGAAGCTTCTTGAGCAGGTTTTCCAGCATATCGTTGTCCGTCGTACGGAAAGAGGTCGCGTTGTATTCGATGGTGTCCTTCTTGATGGTAATGGGGTTGCCTACGTCCGTCACTTTTGCCGCATCCAGCGTCTGCGAGTCGATGGCCATCAGCAGTTTGCCCAGGCGGGTATCCCCCTCCACCTTGACGGCTTTTTCCAAGGTTTTGTAACCCAGCAGTTCGGCCTTGAGGGTATATTCTCCCCTGCGGACCTTTTCCAGACGGGCGACACCGTCCGCGTCGGAAAGAATGTATTTGTTCGCTTTCTGCGCCCCCTTGGGGATGAGGGAAACGGTGGCAAACTGGACGGGCTGGCCGTCCGCCTCCCCTTCGAGGGAAAGTTCAACGGTGAAAGACTGGGCTCCGAGTCCGACGGAAGCAAGAAAAAGGAGAAACAGGAGGGCGAGCTTCTTCATAATCGACGAGATAAACTTGTTTTGGACGCGAAAGAGGGGGCGAGGTTAAAAATGGGGTCAGTCTTTTTTTTCCTTATCGGGATGTTCCCGGAGAAAATCTTCCCAGGACGTCTTCCGGCGGCCTTTGGAAGCAGCTGCGCCTCCCCTGACCCGCCCGCTGTTTTCCTCGACAAAGCGGCTCCAGGAGGCGTTTCCGGACAGGCGGGCCAGCGGAGAAGACTGCTCATAGTAATGGCAGAGGGCGATGGCCAGCGCGTCGGTGGCATCCAGATAACGCGGCTCCAGTTCCACCTGAAGGGTCTTCTGGATCATCACGCTCACCTGCTCCTTGCTCGCCGCGCCGTTGCCGCAGATGGCAATCTTGGCCTTTCTGGGAGCATATTCCGTAACGGGAATCCCCTGACGGGTGGCCGCGATGATGGCCGCGCCCTGCGCCCGCCCCAGTTTGAGGATGACCTGGGCATTCTTGCCGTAGAAGGGGGATTCGATGGCCATTTCCGTCGGTTCCCAAGTCGCGATGAGTTCCTCCATTCCGGCGTTGATATTGGCCAGTTTCTCGAAAGGGTCCTTGATTTTCCGAAGGTCGAAAACGCCCATCGTCACATAGCAGGGACCCTTCGAATCTACGGAAATGACCCCGTAGCCAAGCAGATTGGTTCCGGGGTCTATTCCCAATATGACCTTATGCGGGTCGTTATTCACCGTCTCAGATGGTGTCAAATCCTGTATAGGGGCGAAGTGCCTCGGGGATAATGACGTGACCGTCCTTCTGGCAGTTTTCCAGCAGGGTGGCCACCACGCGGGGCAGGGCTAGCGAACTGCCGTTGAGGGTGTGGCAGAGCTGCATCTTGCCCTCCGCATCCTTGTAACGCAGATGCAGGCGGTTGGCCTGGTAACTCTCGAAGTTGGAGACCGAGGAGATTTCAAGCCAGCGTCCCTGGGCTGCGCTGTAGAGTTCGAAATCGTAGGTAATGGCGGAGGTAAAACTCATATCGCCGCCGCAGAGCCGCAGGATGCGGTAAGGCAGGCCGAGTTTGTTGACGATACCCTCCACGTGGGCGACCATTTCGTCCAGGGCGGCATAGGAATCCTCGGGTTTCTCGACACGGACGATTTCCACCTTGTCGAACTGGTGCAGACGGTTCAGGCCGCGCACGTCCTTTCCGTAGGAGCCGGCCTCGCGGCGGAAGCAGGGCGTATAGGCGGTCATCTTCTGCGGGAAATCCTTCAGGGACAGAATCTCGTCGCGGAAAATGTTGGTCACCGGGACCTCCGCGGTGGGAACCATATAGAAATTGTCGAGGTTGGCGTGGTACATCTGTCCCTCCTTGTCCGGCAGCTGGCCCGTACCGAAACCGGACGCTTCGTTGACCATCACGGGCGGCTCCACCTCCAGATAACCGGCCTCGGTGTTGCAGTCGAGGAAGAAGTTGATGAGGGCACGCTGGAGTTTCGCACCCTTTCCCTTATAGACGGGGAAACCGGCGCCGGTAATCTTGACGCCAAGGTCGAAATCGATGATGTCGAGTTTCTTGGCGAGTTCCCAGTGCGGAAGGGCATCGGGGCCGAGTTCGGGAATGGCGTTGCCCCTCTTGACCACGACATTGTCTTCGGCCGTACGGCCTTCGGGGACGAGGTCGCAGGGGATGTTGGGCAGCAGGACAATCAGACCTTCGAGTTCCTGCTTGTTGGCGTCGCTGCGGGCCTGCAGGTCAGCGGAAGCCTGCTTGAGCCGGCCCACCTCTTCCTTGGCTGCTTCGGCGGCCGCCTTGTCGCCCGCCTTCATATAACCGCCGATAAGGGCGGCCGCCTTTTTCTGTTCGGCCAGGCAGTTGTCGAGTTGCTGCTGCAGCGAGCGGCGTTCCGCATCCAGGGCATTGATTTTTTCCACCAGCTCGCGGGCGTCGAAATGTTTGACCGCGAGCTTATTGATGACAAATTCGGGATTTTCCCGGAGCAATTTGAGTGTGAGCATACTGTTTTCCTCAATAAAAAGAGGATTGTCGCTGACCTGATGCGGCTGCTACAATCCTCTTCTATATGTTACCGTTCAGGCCTCTTAATTTTCGAAGGGGAGGACTGAGACATAAGATTTGCCTTCGGCTTTCTTGGTATATTTGACAGTGCCGTCAATCAGTGCATAGAGCGTGTGGTCGCGTCCCATACCCACGTTGAGTCCGGGATTGTGGACGGTACCGCGCTGACGCACGAGGATGTTGCCGGCTTTGACGACTTCCGATCCGAACTTCTTCAGTCCCAATCGCTTGCTTTCTGATTCACGGCCGTTCTTAGAACTACCTACACCTTTTTTATGTGCCATAACTGATTTCTCCTAAAATTAAGCGATTTCTTCAATCTGAAGTTTGGTCAGATACTGACGATGTCCGTTCAGCTTCTTGTAACCTTTGCGGCGGATTTTCTTGAAAACAAGAACCTTGTCTGCCTTGCAACTGTCATCGAGGACGGTGGCTTTCACCACGGCGCCTTCTACATAAGGTGAGCCGACTTTCACCTGTCCGTCGTTGTCCACGAGGAGGACGGTCTTGAACTCGACTTTGGCGTCCTTCGCATCCGGCAGGCGGTTGACGAAGATCTGTTTGCCAGCTTCCACCTTGAACTGCTGGCCGCCGATTTCTACGATAGCGTACATTTTATAAAACTATTAAAGTTTTGACTGCGAGCGCCTTATCTATCATAAGGTCTTTTAGGGCTCAAAACAGCCGTCAATAAGGACGGCAAAGGTAGGAAAAATTTTTGATTGAAAAAATTATTTAAAGAAATATTTTTCAAGCCAGTAACGGAAAAGCGGGTCGATGATGTACCAGCCGCGTGCCTTTTCATAACTGATGATTTCCTTTTTCAGCAGCGCCTGCCGGACCCGGGCCACATTGGCCGACGAATTGAGCGCATAATCGCGCAGGACGGCTGACGAGGAAAAATTGCACTGCGGTCCCTTGTCAATCAGCGCCTTCAGGAAACGGAGCTGGAAACAGCTCAGGTTCGAGACGATATAGTTGAACCAGGGCATCTGGGAAGATATCAAGCCCAGCATCGCCTCCTTGATGACAGGAGGGTTGACATAGCCCCGGGTCAGTGAATCGCAGAGGGCCATAAAATGCTTGATATACCAGATATTGTCTCCGCCGAATGTCCGGATAACTTCGTCGATATAACTGCGTTCCATCACCTTGCCTGTCATATCCAGACGACTGCGGACATAATTGTAGATGTCCGTTTCCGACAAGGGAGAAAGGCTCATCGGAAAGATGTCGGAACCGAAGAAAGGGCTCTTGACGAAAAGTTCTTTCATCGCATTGAGCTGGGAGCCGGTCAGGAGATAGGTAACAGCCGAGCCGGAAGTCTCGCGGAATACTTCCCGAAATGCCCGCATCAAGACTTGCGAGCCGTCCAGGCTGTCCAGCCGCTGGAATTCGTGGATGACGATGACGAGTTTCTGCGCCCGCGGGGAGGGGGCAAAAATACGGGCGGGCGCGCCAAGCAGGCGGCGGCACTCCTCCTGGGTCACGTCGGTCGCCGGTATCCACCCATCCTGACCGGCAGGAAACCAATCGCCAAACGCGGAATGGAAACGTCGGAGAAAATCTTCCAGAATGATGACATTGCTCGCGTCAATTTCGCAAAGCGCCACGGGACAAGCGCCTTTCATCTGCATTACCGTCTGTTCGATAAGCGAAGACTTGCCTGCCTTGGGGGGAGAATACAGGGCGACGTGCCGGCCATCGAGAATCTTCTGCCTCAGCAGGGATACATCCTCACGGCGGCCCAGAAACTGTTTGCCGCTGGCTCTTTTCTCGTATGAGAACATCAACTCCATAGGAACTCGCAAATATAATCAAAAAATTTGCTTTTTGGCAAAAAAGTGATACCTTTGCAACCGCTTAACAAAAGGAGGTGATTCAGAGTTATGATTATCGTACAGGTAAAAGACGGTGACAACATCGAAAAGGCCCTTAAGAAATTCAAGAGGAAATTCGAGAAGACCGGCGCCATCCGCGAGTTGCGTGCCCGCCGCGAGTTTACGAAACCGTCCGTCAAGAAGAGGATGGCCAAGATGAAAGCCATTTATGTACAGCACCTTCAGCTGCAGGACGAGCAATAAATTATTTTTACGCTTCATCTAAGGCGACCAAACAGCCCGAAGGCTTTTGCGTCGCCTTTTTTGAACCGTTCCAAGGACCGATGACAGAACCCGAACAGAAGAAACGCGCGCGAGGCATTACGGCCAGCCGACTGATTCTCCCCAATGCCATTTTGCTGGGAGAGGTCAAGAAGTATGTCCGTCTGGGTTCCCACGTCACCATCCGCACCAAAGGCAACAGTATGCTGCCGTTCATCCGGGGGGAAATTGACAGCGTGGAACTGTCCGTCCCGAAAATCCCCTATGCCCAAGGTGACATCGTGCTGGCGGAAGTCATTCCGGATCATTACATTCTCCACCGCATCTGGGAAATCCGGGGCCGTCAAGTCATCCTGATGGGAGACGGCAATTGCCGCGGCAAGGAGAAATGCAGCCTGGAAAACATCATCGCCAAGGTTGACTATATCGTCCTCCCCTCCGAACGGAAAATCGACCCCAACAAGCCCCTGCGGCGTTTCACCGCCCGGGTCTGGCGCAAGCTGCTTCCCGTCCGCCCCTACCTGCTTGCCATCCGATGGCGCTGGACGGGACTGATGGCCCGGATTTTCCCCTCCCGCCGGGAAGCGTGAACGCCCGACAGGAATTTGCGATTATTTTTCTTTCAGAAATCCAAAACTTAGTTGCGGTTTTGCAAAACTTTCGTATCTTTGCAGTCCTTAACGGGAGTTTTGGTTATCCCCAATCCGGTGAGATGGGTGAGTGGCTGAAACCAGCAGTTTGCTAAACTGCCGAACGGGTAACCGTTCCGCGAGTTCGAATCTCGCTCTCACCGCAAACGACTACTGATTTTCAGTAAGTTAACGACTTACGCCCATTTTTACGCCCAACTTTGAAATGTTGGGCGTAATTTTTTGCCCCCATTCGTGACTTCGGTACCTTCAAGCTTAATCACATAATAATCATATAAAACAGTGCTGAAAATCAACAATTTAACAG
>CADBLM010000009.1 GCA_902795445.1 uncultured Bacteroidia bacterium | reverse complement strand
CCCGCAGGACATAGCCGTCTATGCCGTCATAGAAAGTCCCGGAGGGAATCTTGATTTCCGACTTGGTCCGTCCGATGTCGTCCCGGAGGGTATAAATCTCGTTGTAGGCCAGCGGGACGAGGTTGTTGGTCACGAAATAGGTGCCGATGCTGATGACGAAAGATGCCAGGATGAGGGGCTGGAGGATACGGGACAGGGAGATGCCCGCCGCCTTGATGGCCAGGAGCTCGTTGTTCTCGCCGAGGGTGCCCATCGTCATCATCGACGAAAGCAGGGTGGCCAGCGGCAGGGACAGGGGCATCGTCGTGATGGCGCCCCAGCCCAGGAATTCCAGGATGACGGAGAGGCTGAGTCCCTTTCCGACCAATTCGTCGATGTAGAGCCAGAGGAACTGCATCATCAGGATGAAGGTCACAACAAGCAATATCGCGACAAACGGTCCGATAAACGCTTTCAATATGAAACTGTCGAGACGCTTCATCCGGAACGGGTCAGGACTTGTCCTTCATCATCTGCAGGGCCTCGCGGAGCCCGTCGGCATTGCGGCCGCCGGCCGTCGCCAGCCCGGGCTGTCCGCCGCCTCCGCCCTGGATGGCCTTGGCCGCCTCCTTGACGACGAGGGTGGCGTTCTTGCCGGCGGCGACCAGGTCCTGGGAATACATCAGCATCAGCTGGGGTTTCCCGTCGGAGAGATAGGCTGCCGCAAGGATGAAGTTTTCGGTCTCCTTCTGAAGAAGCAGCGCGGCGGAACGGAGCAGATTGGCGTCCTGCTCCCCTTCCACGGTCACCATCCGGTGGCCGGAGACCTCTTCCGCACGGGCATACAGGTATTCCTTGAGGGCCTTCGCCTTTTCCTTGGCGATGGCTTCCATCTGTTTCTTGTATTGCTCGTTTTCCTCGATCATCTTGTGCAGGGCGAGGGTCAGGTCTGGGGCGTTGTTGAAGAAGGAACGCGCCGTCGCAATCGTATCGGCCATCGCGTCCACCATCTCCTCCGCCTGTTCCCCGGTAACGGCCTCGATCCGCCGGATGCCGGCGGCGATGGCGCTCTCGGAAACAATCTTGAACAGGCCGATGTTGCCCGTCGCCGAGGCGTGGCAGCCGCCGCAGAGTTCCACGGAGTCGCCGAAACGGACGACCCGGACGGTCTCGCCGTATTTTTCGCCGAAGAGGGCGATGGCTCCCATCGCCTTGGCCTCGTCCATCGTAGCGTCCCGTTTCTCCTGGAGCGGGAAATTGGAACGGATGAGGGTATTGACCCGTTTTTCGACGGCCTTGAGCTGTTCGGGGGACATTTTCTCGAAATGGGAGAAGTCGAATCGGAGGTATTTGTCGCAGACATAGGAGCCTTTCTGCTCCACGTGCGTACCGAGGATTTCCCGCAGGGCCTGGTCGAGCAGGTGCGTCGCGGTATGGTTGGCGGCGATTTTCCGGCGGCGGGCGGCGTCCACGACGAGGGTGAAGCTTTCGCTGCAGTCCGAAGGGATGCGCTCGGCGATATGGATGGTCAGGTTGTTCTCCTTGACCGTATCGAGGATAAGGATCTTCTCGCCGCTCTCGGACACGATGTAGCCGCTGTCGCCGACCTGGCCGCCCATTTCTCCGTAGAACGGCGTGCGGTCGAAGACGAGCTGGTAGAGGGTCTTGCCTTTGGCCTTGACCGTGCGGTGACGGGTCAGGACGGCCCCCTCGATTTCGGTATAGTCGTAGCCGGAGAACTCGACGCTCTCGCAGTGGGCGAATTCCACCCAGTCGCCGTTTTCGATGCTGCCGGCATTGCGGGCGCGCTCCTTCTGGCGGGCCAGTTCGACGTTGAAGCCGTCGATATCGATCTTGAAGCCGTTCTCGGCGGCAATCAGTTCCGTCAGGTCGATGGGGAAACCGTAGGTGTCATAGAGGACGAAAGCGTCTTCCCCGGCGATGAGGCGGGTGGCGGCGTTCTTTTTCATCAGATCGTCCATCATCCGGATACCCCGGTCGAGGGTACGCAGGAAGGCCATTTCCTCCTCGCGGATGACCTTCTCGATGAGGGTCTGCTGGCTGACGATTTCCGGATAGAAACGGCCCATATCGTCCACCAGCTGGGCCACGAGGTTGCACAGGAAGGGTTCCTTGAAGCCGAGGAAGGTGAAGCCGTAACGGACGGCGCGGCGCAGGATGCGGCGGATGACATACCCCGCCTTGACATTGCCGGGCAGCTGACCGTCGGCAATGGAGAAACTGATGGCGCGGATGTGGTCGGCAATCACGCGCATCGCCACTTCCGTCTTTTCACTTTCGTGATAACGATGGCCGGAAAGCGCCTCGATGCGAGCGATCATCCCGGTGAAGACATCGGTGTCATAGTTGGACGTCTTGCCCTGGAGCAGCATACACAGCCGCTCGAAGCCCATTCCCGTATCGACGTTCTTGTTGGGCAGGAGTTCGAGGTGGCCGTCGCTCTTGCGCTCGTACTGCATAAAGACGATGTTCCAAATTTCGATGACGAGGGGGTCGCCCTGGTTGACGAGTTCCCGGCCGGGGACCTTGGCCTTCTGTTCGGCGCTGCGCAGGTCCACGTGAATCTCGGAACAGGGGCCGCAGGGACCGGTGTCGCCCATTTCCCAGAAATTGTCGTGCTTGTTGCCCAGCAGGACGTGGTCCTCGGGCAGATACTTGAGCCAGGCGTCGCGGGCTTCGGTATCGAGGCTGGTGCCGTCGGCTTCGCTGCCCTCGAACACGGTGGCGTAGAGGATGCTCTTGTCTATCTTATAGACCTCGGTCAGCAGTTCCCAGGCCCAGTCGATGGCCTCGGTCTTGAAGTAGTCACCGAAGGACCAGTTGCCGAGCATCTCGAACATCGTATGGTGGTAGCTGTCGTGCCCCACCTCTTCGAGGTCGTTGTGCTTGCCGCTGACACGCAGGCATTTCTGCGAGTCGCAGACCCGTTTCCAGCGGGGGGCGCTGTTGCCCAGGAACCAGTCCTTGAACTGGTTCATTCCGGCGTTGGTAAACATCAGGGTCGGGTCGTTTTTCACGACCATCGGAGCCGAAGGGACGGGGGTATGCCCCTTGGAGGCGAAAAAGTCCAGGAAAGCCTGTCTTATCTCTTGGGATGTCATCATATCTTTGTCAAATTTCGGAAGCGCTGCTTCCCGTTTTCGGGGAACATTCTGCTCCCTCTTACAAATTTGCAAAGGTATGAAATTCTTTCGGCTTTGGCAAGGCCGAACACTGTCTGTGAAATTTTTGCAAAAACAAGAGGCTGAATGATGGCCAAGATTTGGTGGATTCGTTTTTATTATGTAATTTTGCGTACGCAATTTTACATAATGTAAGTTTACATAATGATGAAAAAGATAACCCGAAACCCCTTTATTCTCACGCCGTATGTGCCTGAGGAGTATTTTTGCGACCGGAAGGAAGAGACGGCCCAATTGTGCAAACACATAGAGAACGGACGGAATGTGGCGCTCTTCGCCCGCAGAAGATTGGGGAAAACCGGGCTTATCCGCCACTGTTTTGAACAAGCATCCATCAAAAACGGATTCAACACATTCCTCGTGGATATTTATTCCGCAAGAAGCATAAAAGACTTGACCACGCTGTTTGCCAAAGAGATTTTCTCGCAGGCCCACATTTTGGGATTCCGCGACAAACTTCTTCAGGGAATCAAATCCATCAGGCCCAGCATCGAATACAACGAACTGACTTCTTCATTCTCAGTATCCATCAAAGCCGGGGAGATATCCCAGCCGGAAAAAACATTGGAAGAACTGCTCTCGTTGGTGGATGCGCTCCCCAAACCCAGCGTCATCGCCATCGACGAATT
>CADBLM010000008.1 GCA_902795445.1 uncultured Bacteroidia bacterium | reverse complement strand
GTACTGTCCCCAGACATTGAAAGCCAGCGTAGCGCCCAGGTTGGCGTACAGGTGGATGCGCTGGGAAAGGGGCACCGTGACCTGGAAGAGGATGGGAATCTGGACGGCTCCCATCAGCGCCTTCTCACTGAATCCGCTGACCTTGAACCATTCTGCGGAATTGGTGTAGGTAAAATCGTTCTCACCCTGGCCCCAATGGGAATACCAGTTGTAACGGGCGCCGCCGTAGAGGGCATCCGCCCCGTAGAAGTCACGGTAGAGCGAAAAATCCACGCCGGTCGCCAGACCGATCCAGTCGTTGAAATGCCAGATATAGCCCAGACCGACACCGCCGGCCAGACGTTTGGCATCGAAAAGCGCGGCATTCGCCGGGGTGGAGAAGTCAGCGAAGCCGGCATAACCGGCGTTCGGAGCCGTCTTCCAGCCGGCAAGCGTCGTCGGGCCGCCGAAAAGATTGACGGTAAATTCCCCTTTGGGGAGCCATTCGTTTTCTGCACGCAGCACCACGTCGGACGATGCGAGCAGGAGAAAAGCCATCAGAAAAAGAACAATAAATTTCTTCATAGGTACATAATTTCCACAAAATTATAAAATCTTTGCGAATAATCAACAATTAACCCGCACAAAAAAATTTGCTTTTCTCTCGGCTTGCTCGTATTTTTGCGATGAATTGACGGAGGGAACTCAATGGAAAACACCAAGAATACGGAAAAACTGGCCGGATACATCATCAGCATAGGCATTCTGGCCGCCATCCTGTGGGTGTGCGTAACTTTCAGCAGCGTGCTGGTTTACATCATCCTGGCCTTCATCGTTTCGCTCATCGGACAGCCCCTCGTGCGGCTGATGAGAAAAGTCCGCATACAAGGGAAACCGGCTCCGGACTGGCTGCTGGCCGTCCTGAGCCTGCTGATTATCTTCTTCGGGCTGGGTCAGATCGTCACGCAGGTCATCCCGGTCATCACGGGCATCTTCCGCGACGCCGCCCTCTTCAGCGATATGCATCTGCCGGAAGGGAACCTGCTCCAGAATCTCAACAACTGGATTGTCAGCCTGATTCCGGGAGCCAGCACGGATTTCGATGCGGTCGATATGCTGCTTGACTACGCCAAGGATATCCTCAGCGGCATCAGTTTCACGGGGATTCTGGGCTCCGTCGCCTCGGTCGTCGCAAGCGCGGCGGTCGGACTCTTCTCCGTCGCCTTCATCTCCTTTTTCTTCATCAAGGACGAGCAGCTCTTCCGAAACATCATCTGCTCCCTTACGCCCGACCGGCTGGAAGCCTCGATACGGGATGCCGTCGGTGACATCGAGCACCTGCTTTCCCGCTATTTCGTGGGACTGATCATCGAAATGCTGGGCGTGGCGCTCGTGGACTTTCTCGGCCTGTGGCTCATCGCCCGCGTCGGAGCCAGTTACGCCATCGGCATCGCGTTCATCGCCGGCATCCTCAACATCATCCCCTACATCGGTCCGCTGCTGGGTGAAATTCTCGGCGTCGTGCTGTGCGTGGTGCTCAAATACGGGGCCGGCGTGGGACTGGACGTCAACATCTGGGTCTTCGCCCTCATCGTCTTCCTCGTGATGATGGCGGCTCAGCTGGTGGACAATTTCATCTACCAGCCCCTGATTTATTCCAAGAGCATCCAGGCGACGCCGCTGGAGATTTTCATCGTCATCCTGATGGCCGGACACATCGGAGGGGCCGTCGGTATGCTGGCCGCCATCCCCGCCTATACGGTCGTACGTGTCATCGCCGGACGCTTTTTCTATCACAACAAAGCTGTCCGCAAACTGATGCCTGACCTGGAAGAAGAAACCAAGAACCGTTAAAATATCTACTGTTATGAAAGCACATTCCTTTTTTGCCTTGATGACCGGCCTCGCCGTCGGCGCCGTAGTCGGTATGTTGTTCGCCCCCGAATCCGGAGAAAACTCCCGGGCCAAACTCAAGAAAGCCGTCCAGGACTGCCTGGACGAACTGAACGTCGAAGAAGCCGAAGAAGATGAAAAAGCTGAGTGAGACGGGAAAAAGCAAGGCCGAGGGCGTCCGCGGTTATGTGGACGCCCGGATGGACGGCGTAAAATTCCAGATAGTCAAAGGTCTGGCAAGCGTCGTCTCGTCCGTGGCCTCTTTCCTTCTGCTGTTCATCCTGGGAGGCACCCTGCTGACGGCACTCTCCTTTGCCCTTGTGCTCTGGCTGGGTGAAGTGCTGCACAGTTACGCCATCGCCGCCTTCATTGTCAGCGGCGGTCTGGCCGTCCTGCTGTTGCTGGCCGTCCTGCTGCGGAAGGTCCTGTTCCGCAACACGTTCATTTCCGCTTTTTCCGGAATATTCCTCCCCGGGACCCGCATCAAGGACCGCCGCGACCTGGAAATGGCGGAACTGAAAAACGACGTCCGCATCCAGAAAGAGGAAGCGGAGATGCTGCGGACGTTCTTCGACCCGGCGTCGCTGCTGAATCTAGTGATTGGTCTGTTCTCCGGCAAGAAAAAAGGCCGGAAATAATCAGCCCATCAGGTATTTGCCTATTTTCGGAATCCGCTGCATCAGGACGCTGACGCAGGCGGTGAGGATGAATGCGCCCAATGCGGAAAGCAGGATTTCCACCGCTGCGGTCCACAGGCCCAGCTGCCCGTCCTCACCGATGCCAAGGCTCCCGCGTACGGCCCCGCTGAGCGGGACGAGGATGAGCAGGTGGCACAGATACATTCCGTATCCCGCCCGGGACAGCGGAAGTACCACTTTTTGATAGAATCCGCCTTCAGACTTGATTTTCCGGAAGAGCAGGATGCAGGCCAAAGTCATCAGGACGACGCCCAGCGTGTCGTTGCACCAGGTCGTTTCCCACCAGACCGCCATATCCACCGGTCCCGATACGGGAAAGGCGCCGTCCTGCAGGGCCTTCACCGTCGTACCGGCGCTTTGCGCGAGCCTGCGCAGGAATCCGCCGAAGGTCAGGGAAAAGCCGAGCAGATAAGCCGGAACGGCTATGGCGAGCGTCTTTCTCAAGGACAGTTCCCCGAGGAACCTGCGAAGATACAACCCCAGCAGGAGGTAGCCGATGAAACCGCTGAAATAGTAAAAGACGCCGTAGGCATTCCAGGAAGCCTCTCCCCAGAGCGGATAGAGCGCCTGCCGCGGCAGGCCGGAAGGGCCGTAAGTAAAAGTCAGGGGACCCCCCAGCGCATCCCGCAGATAGGGTATCAGCGTCGTCAGCAGCCAAAGTCCGAGATAGCCCTGCAACTCGCGGCGGCTCACTTTCTCAGCCCAGGGAGACAGCAGCGGCATCAGCAGATACAGCCCGACGAGCATATAGACGAACCATAGATGACCTGCCGCATAGTTGAAGTTGAGCAGCAGGTCCTTCAAGTTCTGTACGGGCTCGCCCCAGACCAGGGCATAGACCAAGGTCCAGACGGCAAAGGGAACCAGGATGCGGACCGCCCGCCGGCGGAAAAACTCGCCCGTAGAGTAGTGGAGCGGGAACTGGAGCCAGGCGGAAGCGACAACGAAAAGAGGCACGCAGCAGCGGACCAGACTGTCGAAGAAATCGGCCCAGAAACCTTCGGCCGCCGTCAGGACCAGGGAGCCGTCCCCGCCCAGATAGAAGGGCTCGGCGCTGTGCACGACCACCACCATCAGACAGGCGGCGACCCGCATCCAGTCGAGCCAGATTTCCCTTTTCCGGGGAGCGGCTGTCTGTTCCATCGGATTACTGGAGCGCCTTGCGGTTGCGCTCGTTGTGGATATCCTTGCCTTCGGGCGTATAGCAGAAGTCAATCAGGTCGGCATAGTGCTCCTCGACCTTGCCGCGGACAATCTTCATCGTGGAATTCATCATCTTGTTGGCGATGGTAAACTCCTCGTCGCAGATGCCGATGGCGGAAGGCAGCCAGCGCTCGGGGAACATCCCTTCGTGGGAACCGCCCTTCCTGTAACTGTCCACGTCGGCCTGGATCAGGTCGAGCATCAGATTGCGGCCCGCCTCGGAAGCCGGGTCAAGTCCTTTGGCTTTGACCGCTTCGGCCAGGGCGTTCTTGTCGGGCACCACCAGCGCCACGCAGAAAGGCTTCTGGTTGTTGTGGAGCACGCAGGCGTTCACCCATTTGGAGGTCTCGGTCAGGTTATCCTCGAAGCCTTCGGGAGAATACTTCTCGCCATCGGAGGAAATCAGCAGGCTCTTGAAGCGTCCCACGACATAGAGGAACTCGGGGTCGTCGGGACAGATATAACCCATATCGCCGGTGTGGAGCCAGCCGTCGATGACGGTGTCGGCCGTCGCCTTGGGGTTCTTCCAATAACCGGCCATCACATTCTCGCCCCGGATGACGATTTCACCCTTGGTACCGTTGGGAAGCTGCTTGCCCTCGTCGTCGAGGATGACGCAGTCCATCGGTTTGACGATGCGTCCGGAGGAGCCGAAACGGGCGTGTCCCTCGGAGTTGGCGCAGATAATCGGGGTC
>CADBLM010000007.1 GCA_902795445.1 uncultured Bacteroidia bacterium | reverse complement strand
TTTACCGGCAACCGTTTCGAGTTCCGTGCCGTGGGGTCCAGCGCCAATTGCGCCAGCGCCCTGACCGTCCTCAACGCCGCTGTAGCCGAACAGTTGATTGATTTCAAGGCAGCGGTTGACAAGGAAATGGCCGGCGGAAAGGCGATGAACATCGCTGTGATGGACTGCCTCAAGCCCGTTATCGCCTCCATCCTTGACACCATCTGCTTCGACGGAAACGGCTACAGCGAAGCCTGGCAGAAAGAAGCCGCCCGCCGCGGCCTGGATGTGGAAACTTGCGTCCCCAAGATGTTCCGTGCCTTCACGGAGCCGGCATCCGTGGAACTGTTCACCCGGCTGGGCATCTACAGCGAGAAGGAACTGAACGCCCGCAACGAGGTCAAATGGGAAACCTATATCAAGAAGGTACTGATTGAGGCGAAGATGACCGCCCGGATGGCGACCAACCATATCCTGCCGACGGTGCTGGGCTACCAGAACACCCTGCTGGACAATGTGGACAAGATGCGGACCAATTTCCCGGAGGAATGGCGCAGCCTGGCAGCCACGCCCGTCCGTCTGATCCGGGAGATATCCGAACTGACCGGCGACATCCAGGCGCGGGTGGACGCCCTGACGGAAGCCGGCGGGAAGGCAGACGCTCTGAAGGACATTTATGAGAAGGCCCTGGCCTGCCACGACATCGCCGAGTCCCTCTTTGCCATCCGCAAGTCCATCGACCAGCTGGAAGAGATCACCGACAATGCCGTCTGGCCCCTTCCCAAATACAGAGAAATTCTCTTTATCAACTAAATGCAAAAAATCATCATCCTGGATTTCGGCTCGCAGACCACCCAGCTCATCGGACGGAGGGTCCGCGAGATGGACACTTTCTGTGAGATTCTGCCCTACGACAAATTTCCCCACGGCGACCCGGACGTCATCGGCGTTATCCTCAGCGGTTCTCCTTTGAGCGTGTATGCGCCCGATGCCTTCCATCCCGATTTGAGCGGCATTCTGGGGCGTTATCCCGTGTTGGGTATCTGCTACGGGGCACAATACCTGAGCTGGTCTCACGGCGGCAAGGTGGAGCCGGTCGGCACCCGGGAATACGGGCGGGCGGCCTTGAAAGTGCTGGAGCCGGACTGCCCCCTGTTCAAGGGATTCGAGCCGGATTCGCAGGTGTGGATGAGCCACGGGGACTCCATCACCGCCATCCCGGAAGGCTGGCGCAAGGTGGCTTCGACCTCCAGCGTCCAGTATGCCGCTTTCGAGTGCCGGCGGGGCGCTTCGGATGACGGTGCCCCCGCCTGGGGCGTGCAGTTCCATCCGGAGGTCTATCACACCCTGCAAGGCAAACTGCTGCTGGAGAACTTCGTCGTGGATATCTGCGGAAGCCGGCGCGAATGGACCTCCGACTCGTTTATCGAGAGTACCGTCGCGCAACTTCGCGGTCAACTCGGCAGCGACAAAGTGGTGCTCGGCCTGAGCGGCGGCGTGGACTCTTCGGTGGCGGCTGTGCTGCTCAACAAAGCCATCGGCGCCAACCTGATCTGCATCTTCGTGGACCACGGTCTGCTGCGCAAAAACGAGTTCCGGGATGTGATGCGGGACTATGAGGGACTCGGCCTCAATGTGATTGGCGTGGATGCGTCCGAGCGCTTCTACCGCGACCTGGCGGGGGTGAGCGACCCCGAGCAGAAGCGCAAAATCATCGGCGGAGACTTCATCAAGGTCTTTGACGAGGAGGCGTCCCAACTCAAGGAGGTGAAATGGCTGGCGCAAGGCACCATCTATCCCGACCGCATCGAGAGTATGAATATCACCGGCAAGGCCATCAAGAGCCATCACAATGTGGGCGGACTGCCGAAGACGATGCAGTTGCAGCTTTGCGAGCCGTTGAAATGGTTGTTCAAGGATGAAGTGCGGGCCGTGGGACGCCGCCTGGGCATTCCGGAGCACCTTATCGGCCGGCATCCCTTCCCGGGCCCGGGACTGGCCGTGCGCATCATCGGCGACGTCACGCCGGAGAAAGTGCGCATCCTCCAGGAGGCGGACGCCATCTTCATCAATGCGCTGCGGGAGTGGAAACTGTACGACAGCATCTGGCAGGCGGGCGTCATCCTGCTGCAGGACCGGAGCGTGGGCGTGATGGGCGATGAACGCACCTTCGAGAGCGCGGTGGCCCTGCGGGCCGTGACGAGCGTGGATGCGATGACCGCTGACTGGGCCGACCTCCCCTATCCTTTCCTCCAAAAGGTCAGCAACGATATCATCAACCAGGTCAGGGGGGTCAACCGCGTCTGTTACGACATCTCCTCCAAACCGCCCGCAACCATCGAGTGGGAATAGGAAAGTCCCTGTCAAGGACATATTCGATTGGTGCAATACGACACAATCAACAATCCGTTCTCGTTCACATACGGAAAGGCACACCCGTCCCCAAAGCCGGGACTGCCGTGTTGCAAATTCACAACAAAATCGGGAAAAAGGTAAAGAAAAATGCAAAAAAGTGCAAATTCGGAAAAACTTTTCTTGACTTTTTGAACTTTCTCATATCTGCTGCCTATCTTGCACCAGCCTATTCGGGAGGAGAGGCCTTCCGCACATTGGCGCCGAAGTAAAACTTGTTAAAAATTGACAGTGATGAAGAAGAAAAGCAATGAAAAGGCTGAAGAAAAGATGGAAACGGAACTCTACGAGGGAAACCGCAGGCTGACGGAAGCGGAAGTCGAGCAGTACCGCAGGAAATACCTGTCGTCGAGGTATATGGACCTGAGATGCGACTGGGCCTTCAAGCATGTGATGCGGGACCTCAACATACTCAAGATGCTCATCGGGGACGTGCTGGGAGAGGACATCAGCGACATATCGCACCTCCCCAACGAAGTGGACCGGTTCCTCGGGAAGGAGAAGGACGTGACGATGGACGTACTGTGCCGGGACACGCGGGGGAGGGAGTTCATCGTCGAAGTGCAGCAGAGAAAGACGCTGTCCTTCCGAGACCGCATCCTCTACTACGGAGCGGCGATGATTCACGCGCAGATAGCGCGGGGAGCCGACTACAACGACTTGCGCCCGGTGTACGTCATCTGCTTCGTGGACTACGAGTATGAACACAAGGACGACAAGGTGCTGTACCGGTACTCCATCCGGGAGGACAAGACCGGAGAGCCGTACAACAACCTACTGAACATCTGCGTGTGCGAACTGCCGAGGCTGAAGAAGCACGCGCTGGAGAAGATGGACAACCTGGAGGTCTGGTTGCTTTTGTTCAACAAAATCTTTACCTTTGCCGGAGAGCCGTCCGGACTGCCGGAGCGCTTCGCACCGGTGTTCCAGGCGGCCCAGATGCCCGGAATGCCGGACGATGAACAAACGCAATACTTACAGGCTATGATTTCACAGAGAGAAAAAGAAGACATCGGAGGGGCGTACTACCTCGACGGACACAAGGCCGGACTCGCCGAAGGAAAAGCGGAGGGGCTTGCGGAAGGAAAAGCGGAAGCCTTGCTGGAGACGGCACGCAGAATGAAAGCAGCCGGAGCCGATGCCGCTTACATCAAAGCCATGACGGGCGTAGAGGTTTAAATCACGGGAATGCCGGACGATGAACAAACGCAATCTTCAGGCAATGGGCTTGTCCCCGGAGCAGATAAAGCAAGCGACCGGGGTCACGCTTTGAATTATCAAGAGAAAGTGTCTTACATATAGAACGAAAGTGCGGGCCGGAAGTCCGCACTTTGCGTGAAGTTGAGAAGCCGTGTATAGATGGCCTTGCAGGATGATATAGACGCCCGGCCTTGCCCGCAGAGCAGGGCCTGGTCGGGTTCTATGTTAATTCTGGAGGCGGACACAACGGACCGTAAACCCGTAGGCCCGGTAGTAGTTGGTTGTGGGATTGAAGAGGGAAGTACCGTACGTGTACAGAAACTGCCCGTAGTAGCTGGACGAACTGTACTGACAAGACGACCAATAGTAGCCGTTGCTGGCAACGTAGTAGAGCGCACCGGAACAGAAATGCATTTCTCCGGCGAAAGCGGACGCTTCGACGACGGCTCCCTGACAGGAATGGCACAGCAAGCTTGACAGCCCAGACGGGCTGCCGGGTTTTCGACCCGGGTGCAGCGAAGGAGAACAGATGAGCATTTTTACCTTTTGAGAGTCTTTTTATATTTTATAAGACCTGCGCGACAGATGCGCTTGCATATCTTTGCAGAAAGTTAAAACATCACTTATGCTGAAAGTATTTTTTAGTAGGTTGAAACAGGCCGGGATTTTTATGTCTTTGTCCGTCCTGCTGTCCGCCTGCGGCTCCAAAGCGATGGAGCAGAGCATTTTTTCCCGGATTGACAGCCGGGAAATGGAAAAACTCGCCAAAAGCAAGAGCGATTTCTATGTGTTCTACGAGGATGTCCAGAACATTACCCGCCGGGCGGCCGACTACCAGGCGGCTTATTCTTCCATCACCTACAAGGAACTGTACGAA
>CADBLM010000006.1 GCA_902795445.1 uncultured Bacteroidia bacterium | reverse complement strand
CTGACGAAGTCATCGACTGCGAAGGCGGCTTGCTGATGCCTGCTTTCTGCGACAGTCATACCCACATCGTCTATGCAGGATGCCGCGACGGGGAATTCCTCGACAAAATCAACGGCCTTTCGTACGAAGAGATCGCCGCCCGCGGCGGCGGCATCCTCAATTCGGCCGACCTGCTCCACCGGACCTCCGAAGACGAACTGTTCCGGCAATCGATGGAGCGCGTGAACGAAATGATCGCACAGGGCACCGGAGCCATCGAAATCAAGACCGGCTACGGGCTCAACCCGAAAGACGAACTCAAGATGCTGCGCGTAATCGACCGCATCAAGTCGGTCTCCCCCGCCCTGATCCGCGCCACCTTCCTGGGGGCTCACGCAGTGGGCCGCGGCTATACGCACGAAGACTATGTGACCGCCGTCTGCCGGATGATGCCCGAGGCCGCCCAATATGCCGACTTCGTGGATATTTTCTGTGAGGAAGGGTTCTTCACCGTATCCGATGCCGAACGCGTCCTGGACGCGGGCCTGCGGACGGGCCTGCGCCCGAAGATCCACGCCAACCAGCTGGCGGTCAGCGGCGGCGTACAGGTGGGCGTGAAATACGGCGCCCTGTCGGTCGATCATCTGGAGAAGTCGGGGGCGGCCGAGATCGAAGCCCTGAGGGGCTCCCCCACGATGCCCACCTTCCTGCCGGGCTCGGCATTCTTCCTCCGGATTCCCGACGGACCGGCACGCGATTACATCGCCGCCGGACTGGGCATCGCCCTGGCCTCCGACTACAACCCAGGCAGCTCTCCCGCCGGCGATATGCGCTGGATCTGGTCACTGGGGTGCATCCGGATGCGGCTCACGCCTGCCCAGGCCTTCAATGCCGTGACGCTCAACAGCGCCTATGCTATGGGGGTCAGCGAACGGTGCGGCTCCATCACCGTCGGCAAACGCGCCGACCTGATCCTCACCCATCCCGGATGGGACCTCACGAAAATTCCCTATCTGCACCACACGCCCTTCATCCGGCAGGTCTATCTGCAAGGCAAGGCTATCTAATGCAAAGATTTTTGTTTTTCCGGACAAATCCCTTACCTTTGTCATAAATTGCAACGGATATTACAGTAACATCCGTTACTAAAAAACGAACAAAATGAAGTTTTACGACAGGGAGCAGGAAATGGCCGCGCTTCAAAAGATTGAAGCGCTTTCCGCCCACGAGGCACAGATGACAATCATTACCGGCCGGCGGCGAATCGGCAAGACCACGCTCATCAAGAAGTCTTTCACGGGCATTCCGCTCGTGTATTTCTTCGTGGGGAAGAAGAGCGAAACCCTGCTCTGTGGTGAGCTTTCCGAGATTATCCGCATCACGCTGGGCGTGGACCTTGGTTCATTCAGCGACTTCCCGCGCCTCCTTGGCGCCATTATGGGAATCGCTATGCACCGCAACATTACGCTGGTTCTGGATGAATTCCAGAACCTGTCCCACATACGCGATTCCATTTTCTCGGATATACAGGATGTCTGGGACGACAACAAGGAGAAGAGCCGCATCAATCTTGTCATCTGCGGCTCCATCTACTCCAAGATGAAAAAGATTTTCGAGGACAAGGAAGAGCCACTGTACGGAAGGGCCACCGCCCGTTTCAAGATCCGGCCGTTCACCATCGCCACCCTGAAAGAAATAATGCGGGACAACAATCCCGCATATACCCGGGAAGACCTTCTGGCCGTGTATATGATTACCGGCGGGATCGCCAAATATGTGGAGCTGCTGGTGACGCGCGGCGCACTCACCAAAAACGAAATCATCCGCGACGCGCTCTCCACAGGTTCTTACTTTCTTGACGAGGGCCAGGAAATGCTCCGGGACGAATTCGGCAAGGATTATGGCAACTACTTCTCCATCTTGTCCGCCCTGGCTACCGGAGAGACCTCCCGGGGAGAAATCAAGAGCTATACGGGAGTGGAACCCGGCGGATACCTGGACAAACTGGAGAACGATTACAGTATCATTGCCCGCAGGCGCCCCTACCTGGCCGGGGAGAAGTCCAAGAACGTGGCGTACTCCATCTCCGACAATTTCCTGAACTTCTGGTTCCGCTTCATCTACCGCTACCGCAGCGCCGTGGAGGTGGGCAATCTGGAATGGATCGCGGAAAAGGTAATGACCGATTATGAATCCTATTCCGGCCTGGTCCTGGAGCGCTATTTCCGGCAGCTGTATGCGGAAAGCGGCCGTTACAACCTGGTCACCAACTTCTGGAAGAAGAAGGATGGCAAGGACGAGATCGACCTCATCGCCGTCAACGAGACCGACAGGGAACTCGTACTGGGGGAAATCAAACGCAATCCGGAGAAGATCAAGTTGTCGGAAGTCAAAGAAAAATCGAAAGGAATCATCCTTCACCACAAGAAATGGGACATCCGTTATATCGGCTTGTCGCTGGAGGATATGTGATTTATTTTTTCCTTCCCCTGATGCGACGAATCCTCCGGGCAGTCCTTTTCTCATACTTGATGCTGGCGACGGCATCCTGCGGCATCTTTCCGCCGCGGGGCGCCACCGTCATCACCGACCACGAAGAGATGGAAGCCATCCTGTTGGAACACTTCCCCGACCTTTACGAACTCCACGAACAGGGCCGCATCGAAGTCGAGGAAATCTACGCCTACACCGACCGCCGCGGCCGTCCCAAATACAAGGTTTCCTTGCGGTATCATCCACGGCACGGCGACTGATCCGGCCAAGCCGGGCAACGACACACAGCGGCTTCGCCGCCAACTACTTGTACAGGAATCGCTTGATGGACATTTTCGGGGTCTTCTCAAAAGGCTGTGATACGAGTTCGACTTTGTAGAGCTG
>CADBLM010000005.1 GCA_902795445.1 uncultured Bacteroidia bacterium | reverse complement strand
TGCCGCCGTTGGTACCGGCGATGTCATAACTCGTACCATAACTCTGGCCGCCGAAACCGGCCTCGCCGTAGTTGCTGGCGAAGAGGGTGTAACGGGCCACGTTGTCGATTTCCTGGTTACCCGTCTGCCCCCAGCTGGCGCGGAGTTTGAGGTTGTCCATCCACTTGGCCTCTTCCATAAAGTGTTCCTTGTCGATGCGCCAGCCGAGACTGACGGAAGGGAACAGACCGAAGCGGTTGTTGCGGCCGAAACGGCTGGAGCCGTCGTAACGGACGGTCACGCCTGCCAGGTAGCGGTCGTCATAGTTGTAGTTGGCCTTGGCGAAGAAGGAAACGAGGGTAAATCCGCCCGCGCCGCCGTAGGCTTCCGACTCGCCGACACCGGCATTCGGCCACATATAGTCGGGATTGAGGACGGCATAGTCGAATTTCTTGCCGCTGAACCAGGTATCGTTCTGACGGTTGATTTCCGTACCGAGGAGGACGTCGCCGCGATGTCTGCCCACCTCGAAATTATAGGTTGCCACGGCGTTCCACATCCATTTCACCCAGTGCTCCTGCTTGGCCTCCACGGCATTGGTGCTGTTGGCCACCGTGCCTTCCGTGACCGGATAGGTGAAGATACGCTGCGATTTCTGGGAGTAATCCAGACCGAAGGTCGTCTTGATGTTGAATCCCTTGAAGGGGTTGATGTTGAGGAAGGCGTCGCCGAAGATTCTCCAGTAGCCGTAGCGGTTGTCCTTGTTGCGCGTCAGGCGGGCGAGCGGGTTTTCCCGGTCGGGATAACCGCCGACGGGACCTGCGAAGTCGCCGTCCTTGGTATAGACGGGGATGGAGGGGTTGAACTGGAGGACATTCTCAAGGAATCCGCCGGGAGCCTGCACTTCGCTCGTGCGGTTGATGGTGAAGTGCTCGCCGATGGTGAGGATGTGGCGGTCGTCCACCTTGAAGAGTTTGTAGTCCGTGTTGACACGGGCGGAAATACGGGAGAAATCGGAGAACTTGATGATACCGTCGTTCCGGTAGTAGCCCAGGGAGAAGAAGGCGTTGCCGCGCTCGCTGCCGTTGCTCAGGGACAGGTTGTACTGCTGGATGACACCGGTGCGCGTCGTCTCCTTGAACCAGTCCGTATCGCCGGCCGGGGTCGTACCGGCGGCGTCGAGGTACTTGTTCATATAGATGTTGTTGAGGACGGGCTGTCCGGCGGCATCGTAGCCCCAGTCATAGACATAGCCGAGGGAGTTGGAGTTGGGGTTGAGACCGTCGTTGACGTAGCCCTGCCACATCACCTGGCCGAATTCCCGGGCGTTGAGCACCTTCATCCGGTTGACATAGGTCTGGGCCGCGACGCTGGCGTCAAAGTCCACCCGGACCTTGCCTTCCTTGCCCCGCTTGGTCGTGATGATGATGACACCGTTGGCAGCCCGGCTTCCGTAGATGGAGGCGGAGGCGGCATCCTTGAGGACCTGGATGGACTCGATGTCATTGCCGTTGAGTTCGTGCATACCGGCTTTGGTCGGGACTCCGTCTATGATATAGAGGGGGTCGTTGTCGTTGAGCGTACCGACACCGCGGATGCGGACCGTGGCGCTGCCGGAAGGAGAACCGTCCGCCGAGATGTTCATACCCGGGACGCGGCCCTGGAGGGCTTTGACCGGGTTGTTCTCGTTCTGCTTGGCGAGGTCGGAGACGTTGACCGTGGAAATGGCGCCGGTCAGGTCGGCCTTCCTTTGGACGGAATAACCGGTGACGACGACCTCATCCAGCAGGTTGGTGTCCTCGCTGAGGACCACCTCCATTTTCGCCTGCGCGGGGAGTTCCTGCGTGGCATAGCCGATAGAAGTGAAGACCAGGGTAGCACCCGGGGAGACCGTGATGGTAAAATTGCCGTCGATGTCGGCGGTCGTACCGTTGGTGGTACCCTTTTCCTGGACTGCGGCGCCGATGACGCCGTAGCCGTCGGCCGCAGAGGTCACCACACCGGTAACCGTCATCTGTTGGGCGAAGGCGGTGAAGCCGGCGAGCAACAGGGCCGATAATAAGAGTGATTTCAATTTGAACATATATTTTTAGGTTACGTAGTTCCGTGTCTTGCGCCGACGCCCCTGGGAGCATCTTTGCCTTCGCAAAGGTAGGGAACGGCACGGAACGGCGCAGCAACAGATGTTGCAATATATGTTTCAGATGTTACTTTCGTCTTAATCTTTTTCCAGTTCCTTGCGGAGCTCCTCGTCGTAGATGCAGGCGGTGGCCAGAACTTCCGAAATCATCTCCTTTCCCCGTTCCGCGTGCTCATACTTCTTGAATATGCCGCCGAGGTTCATTCCCAGCTGGGTGACGGTGTCGAAACTGTCATAGGCGTAATCCAGGTAGGAGCCGAAGAAATGCAGGGAGGTCAGCAACTGCGTATAGAAGCGTTCCGCCAGTTCGACGGCCTTTTCATCTTCGCCCACGCGGAAATACTGTTCCACCAGGTCGGACACCATCAGTTCGTTGGAAAATCCGAGGTAGGTCGCCTCCAGGGGGAAATTCTGCTCGGGGACGTTGACCATACAGGCATCCAGCAGTTCCCGGGCGCGCATCACCCAGCGGCCCGCCTCCGTCGCATCGTCGGGATGGCGGTCGGCCTCCTTGAGCATTTCCTTGACGGCGTTGACATAGAGCATACGCTGGCTCATCACGCCCATAAAGGTATAGAGGTTCTGATAGTCCACAAACCAGTCCGTCCGCCTGAGCGCGTCCCACTTATACACCTGCGTCATCTTGTGATACAGGTCCTCGGGGTCGGCGAAACCCACCTGCGACATCTTCATCTTGTTCTTGATGGGCACGAAACGGTAGGAGAAGCCGTCGTACATCAGATATTCCTTGATGCCGATGTTGAGGTCGCCGCCCATACTGAGCAGGCTGATGGGCCGGTCCCACTCGTAGTTGCTGAGCAAATCGAGCATAAAGAGTTCGGGCTTGCTCAGGTAATCCTTGTCCTTGGACATCGTCAGCACGATTTCGTCGGGAATCCGGTCCGCATATTTCTCGTCGAGGATGCCGTACTTGATGACGTTCTCCTTGTTGACGGGGATGCTGATTTTGCGGGACCAGATAAAGTCCGCCTTGCGGCCGCTGCCGAGGGGCACCTTGTACTTGGGACTGCGGAAAACGGCCATCACGTCGGCGATGGGGCGCACCTTGTCCTCCGTATCATAGATATAGACGTATTCGTTGGTCCCGTAGAGATACTGGGACTGACCGACGCTGAGCTTCAGGGGCGCCGACTCGTTGCAGGCATATTTCATCTGGTCGATGTACCAGTCCGTCCCCAGCAGGGAGGTATTGCAGATACGGACGTCCGTGCGGATGCCTTCCACTTCCTGCGCGTACCAGAGCGGGAAGGTATCGTTGTCCCCGTGGGTGATGAGGATGCCGTTCCTGCCGGCGGAATTGAGGTAGTTGGCCGCAATTTCCACGGCGGTGTAGCGGTGGCTGCGGTCGTGGTCATCCCAGTTCTGCGCCGCCATCAGGGCAGGCACGCCGAGGCAGAGCAGGGAAATGACGGCGGCCGTCGCCGGCTTGGCCAGGGAAGCGCGTTCCTCGCTCAGCCAGCCATAGACGGCGGCCACGGCCATACCGATCCAGATGCTGAAGGCATAGAAGGAACCGGCGTAGGCATAATCCCGTTCCCGCACCTGATAGGGCGGCTGGTTCAAGTAAATCACGACGGCGATGCCGGTCATAAAGAAGAGCAGGAAGGTAATCCAGAAACCGCGTTTGTCGCGGCCGAACTGATAGAACATCCCCAGCAGGCCCAGCAGCAGCGGCAGGAAGAAATAATGGTTCTTGCCCTTGTTGTTCCTGAGATAGTCCGGCGCCCCGCTCTGGTCGCCCAGCCGCAGTTCATCTAGGAAAGCGATGCCGCTCTCCCAGTTGCCGGTGAAGATTTCGCCCGGAGAGGGACTGTGGATGTCGTTCTGCCGGCCGACGAAATTCCACATAAAATATCGGCCGTACATCCACCCCAGCTGATAGTCGAAGAAGAAGGCCAGGTTCTGCCAGAAGGTCGGCCTGGGGTGCTCGGCCCCTTTGACCTTGATGCCTCCGCCGTTCATATAGGACTGGTAGAAACGGATGTACTTGGGGTCGCTGCCGTTCCACATACGCGGGAAAAGCATCTTGCCCGACGCCTCGTATTCGATTTCCCCGGGACCGTCCGCGTGGACATACTTGCCGTCCAGCGGCGCCCAGTACTTGTTGCTCTTGATGTCGTAGGGTGCATCGAAATACTGTCCGAAGAGCAGCGGCGTACTGCCGTACTGTTCGCGTCCCAGGTAACGCACCAGCGTAAACGGATTGTCAGGCTGATACTCGTTGGTCGGGGTCTTGACCGAAGAACGGATGATGCAGACCGAGAAGATGGAAAAGCCGATGATGATGGTCGTCGCACAGAGCAGGGCCGTGTGGACGAACACCCGTCCCTTCCTGCGGGTGGCGGTGATACCCCAGTAGCACAGGCCGAGCAGGGCGAGCATAAACAGGGCCGCGCCCACATTGTAGGGCATCCCCAGCACGTTGACGAAGAAGAGGTCGGCATAGGCCGCCGCCTTGGGCAGCCAGGGGATGATGACGAACAGCACCACGGCCAGGATGACGACCGCTTGGAGGAAGATGCCGCACAGTTCCTTGAATGTATAAGGCCTGTCTTCCCGCCTGCGGTAGAAATACAGGAAGACCAGGCAGGGGATGGTCAGCAGGTTGAGCAGATGCACGCCGATGGAAAGTCCCATCAGGAAACTGATGAGCACGATCCAGCGGTTGGCATAGGGCTCGTCCGCCTGCTCGTACCACTGGGTCATCGCCCAGAACACCAGCGCGGTAAAGAGGGAGGACATCGCATAGACCTCGCCCTCGACGGCCGAGAACCAGAAGGTGTCGGAGAAACAATAGGCCAGGGCACCGACCAGGCCGCTGCCGCAGATGACCAGGGTCTGGGCCGGGGAATAGGACCGGACACCGCCGTCGGAGGCGTCTCCGGCCGGCGCTCCGACAAGGCGTTTGACCAGGAAGACGATGGTCAGATACAGCAGGAAAATGGTCAGGGCGGAGCATAGGGCGCTCATCACGTTGACCGCCACGGCCGCGTGGGCCCCGTCGGTAAACAGGGTGAAGAAACGGGCGATGAGCTGGAACACGGGGTTGCCGGGCGGGTGTCCCACCTCCAGTTTATAGGAGGAGGCAATAAACTCGCCGCAGTCCCAGAAAGACGCCGTCGGCTCGATGGTCAGCAAATAGGTCACAGCCGACACCAGCAGGGCCAGTCCCGCCGACAGTTTGTTGTATAAATCAAATTTTCTCATAATCTCTGCGTACACAAACTCACAAATATACGAAAGAAAATTCAATAATCATTTTTTTAACCTTGCCCCGGGTTTCGCGTCCAAAGACCGTTATGAAAAATCTGAACATCGACAACTGGCTCGAACAAGAGCGCAAAAAGAATCCCGGACGGGTTCCCGACGGATATTTTGAAGACTTCCAACGGAAGATGGCACGGATGGCCCGCGAAGCTTCGGCCGAAGAAGGGCGCGAAGGCGGGGAAACGACGAAGGCGGACGAAATCCGCCCGAGCGTCTGGATGCGGATGCGTCCGTATGTCGCCCTTGCCGCTTCCTTCATCCTGATGGTGACGGTCGGCGGACTGTTCCTGAAAAACGTCACCCCCGCGCAGGAACTGGACGACGATGAACTCTTCGGCTATTACGAAGAAATCATCCCCCGCACCGACCCGGACATCATCTTCTACGCCCAGGCGATGGAGGGCGAAGACACAAGCAACGATTATTCATATTAAAGAAAAAGAACAAAAGCTTTTGTAATATAAATGTTCTATCAAAACAAAAGGAGACAAAACGATGAAAACACGTATGATGATTTTTATGGCATCCCTGATGCTGACCCTGCTGACCGTCCTTCCCGCCAGCGCGCAGAAGAAAAACGACCAGAAAATGGAACAGTGGCGCGAAAGAGTCCAGGCCGAAAGAATCGCCTACATCACTTCGAAAGTGGAACTGACCCCGGCGGAAGCCGAAAAATTCTGGCCCGTGTACAATGAGATTTCCGCCCGTCGGGAAGCCGCGATGCAGGCCGAACGGACGGCCTTCCGGAATCTCAAGAAAGCCGTCAAGGAAAACGACGAGGCCAAGATTTCCGAAGCGCTGAAGACCTATACCCAGACAATGGACAATCAGGAAAAGACCCTGGGCAAGGATGTCCAGGCCCTCAAGAAAGTCCTTCCCGAGACCAAGGTCGCCAAGGTCCTGCTCGCAGAAGAACAGTTCCGCCACGAACAGATTGGGAAACTGCACAAAGGCAAGAACGGTCCTGCGGAACGGAACGGCAAAGGCCGCGGAAAGGGAAAAGCCCAGCGCGACGGCCAGGACGGACAAGGGAAAGAAGGTCGGACTCAGAAGTAGAATCCCGCGCTGTAGCCCAGCACAAAGCTGGCCAGGAAAGACTCTTCGCGACGAATTTTGAAGGTTTCAAATTCCGCGAAGAGTTTTATTTTGAACGCCCCTCCCGTAATGAAATTGGCGGAAAGGCCCAGATCGACATCCAGGCCGCCGCCTTTTCCGTTCCAGGCGCCGCCCAGCATCGCATACGCTTCCGGCTCGAACCACTCCGTCACCGCGAGGGACCAGTAGCCGCCCACCAGCGCGTCATAGACATTGTACGAGGTAGCGTCCTTGTAGGTCAGGGACTGGGCGCCGAGGCGGAGTTTGATGCCGGAGCTCATCGGAATCGTCCCTTCGGCACCGGGCATCGTGGACCCTAACGCCCCCCTCGTCCAGGGAAGTTCCGCCTGCAAAGCGGCGAGCCCGCCGCGCCAGGGCTTGACGGAACCGTCGATGTCGCCCCGGGCCCCGAGCATAAAGCGCCGGCCGTAGAGCCACTCGATGGTATAGTAGTCGTGGGCCTCCGGCTCATAGTGATAATGGACGGAAGGGTCGAATTTCTTGCAGTAACCTTTGTTGCGCCAAATCAGGCCGTTCAGGAAATAGCCCAGTTCCACGCAGCCGATGCCGAGGACGGCCCCGGCCACCGTATCGCTCATCCAGTGCCAGTTCGTCGCCACGCGCTGCACGGCGGTGGACATCGCCAGCGCATAGCCCGCCACGCTGATCCAGGGACTGTACCAGCCGTACTCCTTGTGCAGGATGTGCGCCGCACAGAAGACCGTAATGCTGTGACCGGACGGACAGGAACGGTTGTCCGCCAGGTTGGGACGCGTCCGTCCTATCCAGTTTTTCAGGCCCCAGGACACGCCGCCGGTGATGACGGAAGAAATGGCGGCCGCCGACAGCAGCCGCCCCCAGTTGTCCCGCGTCGGCACGCCGAAGGCCTTGAGGACGGGTATCAGGACGATGGGACCGTACTGGAGATAATCCCCGTAGGGATTGTGAAAATCCGGAAAGGCATTCTGCCGGATGGCGCGGATGTCCGTATCGAAAGAATACGGCACCGCATAGACGCTGCCGTCGGACAGCGTCCCCACCACATACTGGGCCCGCAGACCGCAGGAAAGCGTCAGCAAAAAGATTATGAGGGCGAGTCTCTTCATCGTTCAACTATTCTTCCTGCACGAAGGCCAGGGTGGCGGCGGAGATACGCACCGGAGGCGGGAATACGGCCCGAAGGGCCTGGTGGCAGGCGGTCAGGGTGGAACCGGAAGTGAAGACGTCGTCCACCAGCAGGATATGGCGGGGAGCGTCCGAAGCGGCCGGACGGGCCCGGAAGGCTCCGGACACATTGTGCCGTTTCTGCGGACCCGACATACGCGTCTGCGTGAGGGTGTGACGGCGGCGCAGGAGTACATCGGTCCGTAGCTGCACGCGGGCCCCGGGACGGCGGTTCAGTTCACGTGTGATTTCGCCGGCGATGACGGCCGCCTGGTTGTAGCCCCTGCGCCAGCGCCGGAGCCAATGCAAGGGAACGGGTACGACCCAGTCCACGTCTGCCCACAAGGGGCTTTCCGCCAGCAAAGCGCCGAGCCGGGCAGCGAAATGACGGCCCAGTTCCAACTGTCCGCCATATTTCAGCGCCTGGGGAATCTCCCGGTAGCCGGCCTCCTCCGAGTAATAGAACAGCGAGGCGGCATACTGGTAGTGTTCCAGCCTCTCCTGCTCCTCCTGAAGATATTCCTGGATGCGGGCGTTGTAACGATCCGCCATCGGATGGGAAGCCTGCGTCCAGCATCTCGTCAGGGGCAGGTCGGCGTCACAATACAGACAGATATGCCGCTCGTGCAGACCCAGCGGCCTTCCGCAGACGACACAATGTCTCGGCAGAAGGAAATCCGCCAAGGCGTGAAAAGCTTGTTGCAACGCGGCCTTCACCGTTGCCGGATTATCCGCGGAATCCGCCGTCGCAACGGAGTACCTGACCCGAGATGAAGGAACTGAGGTCGCTGGCGAGGAAAAGCACTGTATTGGCGACTTCCTCCACCGTTCCGCCGCGACGCAGGGGGGTCGCGGCAATCCACTGCTCTTTCAGGGCTTCTGGCAGTTTGGCCGTCATATCGGAAATGATATAGCCGGGTGCGACGCAGTTGGCACGGACGCCGCGGCTGCCGAATTCCATCGCCACCGATTTGGCCAGGGCGATCAGGCCGGCCTTGGAGGCGGAATAATTGGCCTGGCCGGCGTTGCCGCCGAGCCCGACGATGGAAGACATATTGATGATGCTTCCGCAGCGCTGGCGAGCCATCACGGGAGCCGCTTCCCGCGTATAATTGAAGGCGGACTTGAGGTTGACGCGGATGACTTCATCCCACTGCTCCTCACTCATCCGCATCAGCAGGCCGTCCCGGGTAATCCCCGCATTGTTGACCAGGATGTCGATGCGTCCCAGTTCCTGACAGACCGCGGAGACCACCTCTTTGGCCTTGGCATAATCCGCGGCATCGGCCGCATAGGCGACACAACGGACACCCAGGGCGCGGACTTCCGCCTGCACCGCATCCGTCAGCTCGGTCAAAGCCAAATCCGTAAAGGCGATATCCGCCCCTTCGGCGGCGAAACGCAGCGCCACGGCCTTTCCGATTCCTCTGGCCCCTCCGGTAATGAGGGCCGTCTTTCCATTAAGCAATCCCATTTCTATAAATTTTCTTTGATCCACTTGGAAGGGGTTTTCCCGCTTTCCCGCTCAAAGGCCCGGTAGAAGGACGAAGAGATGGGATAGCCGCTGGCCATCGCCACCTCCTTGACGAGGATGGGACTCCCCTGTTGTTTCTTTTCCCGCATCAGCTGCATCGCGTACTCGATGCGAAGATGGTTGATATAGTCCGAGAAGGACCGTCCGTAGGTCAGATGGATGACCTCCGAAAGATAGGTCCGGTTGGTCTGGATGCGCTCCGCCAGCGAGACCAAGGTCACATCCGGGTCCAGATAGACCTTGTCCGTTTCGATGGCTTGCTTCAACTGCTGGAGGCAGCGGGCATAAGACCCCTCCGCCGACATAGAAGGCCGGGGCGGAATCTGTTTTTCCATCGCATCATACTCCGCCAGCCGCCGGCGCAGGTTTTCCGCGGAATAACGGATCCGGTAGAGGAAAAAGCCGGCGACAAAAAGGATGACGGACAGCAGCACGATCATCACGGAAGTCAGGATGACCGTCTTCTGGTAATGCGCTATGGCGATGATGGTGATGGCCACCGGAATGATGACCAGCGCCGTAATCGTCAGCATCCGCACATCTTCCACCGAAGTATTCTCCACCGTGCTGTAGTACTCCGACAGCAGCCGGTAATAGGACCGCACTTCCGTATAGGACCAAATCAGGATGACGATGGTATAGAAGGCGATGAAAACGCGGCTGAACTGATAGCCGTGCTCATAATTGAACACATACAGGGACACGGCGCCGAGGACGACGACCACGGCCGGTGCGACGAAAATCAGATAATCCCGCAGACGGATGCCGCTCAGCGTCGTCAGGTGACGGACGGCCAGGTAATACAGCGGGATGACCGCCAGGACAATGACAAAATAGGCAATGTCATCCCAGTGCAGACTTTCCTCTCCCGGGCGGAATCCCTGTGCATACAGGATGATGGCCACACCGCCCAGCAGCATCGCGGCGGCATTGAGCCGCTGCGCCGTCATACTCCGGCGCGGACGCAGCAGGATAATCAAGCCCCATACGATGGCAATCAACGCCGGGATGAAGAAGAGGAACCAGAGGGATGACATCGCAACCGCATTTTAGAGCAGATGGAACGCCGTCGTCAGGCCCGCCATCACGATGCTCACCATACTCATCAGCTTGATCAGGATATTGAGCGAAGGACCGGAAGTGTCCTTGAAAGGATCGCCCACGGTATCGCCGACCACCGTCGCGTGATGACATTCGGAGTTCTTGCCGCCAAAATTCCCTTCTTCGACGTATTTCTTGGCATTGTCCCAGGCTCCGCCGGAGTTGGACATAAAGACCGCGAGGACAAACCCGGCGCCCAGGCCGCCGATAAGCAGGCCGAGGACACCCGCCACGCCCAGCACGATGCCCACGATGACGGGCACGGCGATGGCCAGCAGGGAGGGACCCAGCATTTCGTGCTGGGCGGCCTTGGTGGAGATTTCCACGCAGCGCTTGTAATCCGGCGTGCCCTCACCCGTGAGGATGCCTTTGATTTCGCGGAACTGACGGCGCACCTCGACCACCATCTTGGAAGCGGCGCGGCCGACGGCGTTCATCGTCAGGCCGCAGAAGAGGAAGGCCATCATCGAACCGATGAACACGCCGGCCAGGACGGTGGGATTCATCAGGGAGACATTGTAATTGTTGAGGATGTCCAGGATGGACGCCTCGGCCGCCTGCACCTGGCCGGCGACGCCGTTGACCATCTCGCCGGTCCTTTCGAGGGCAATCTTGATCTCTTCGATATAGGAAGCCAGCAGGGCCAGGGCGGTCAGGGCTGCCGAGCCGATGGCAAAACCTTTGCCGGTCGCGGCCGTCGTATTGCCGAGGGCGTCAAGCACGTCCGTTCTCTCGCGGACTTCAGGCTCCAGTTCGCTCATCTGGGCGTTGCCGCCCGCGTTGTCCGCAATCGGACCGTAGGCGTCGGTCGCCAGGGTAATGCCGAGGGTGGACAGCATACCGACGGCGGCGATGGCCACACCGTACAGGCCCTTGGACAGGCTGGCGGCGGTCATCATATGCTGGACGTCGAAACCGATGGCGAAGAGATAGGCCAGGACGATGGCGCAGACGATGGCGATGACGGGGACGGCCGTCGAAATCATTCCGAGTCCGACGCCGTTGATGATGACGGTGGCGGGACCGGTCTGGGAGGCCTCAGCCAGTTTCTGGGTCGGTTTGTAGGAATGGGAAGTGTAGTACTCCGTCGCCTTGCCGATGATGACACCGGCGAGCAGACCGGCCACGACCGAGCAGCTCAGGTGCCACCAGTCGCTGTTTTCCGTTCCGAAAACGAGGGCCAGGATGCCGAAGGTGGCGAAGCCGCTGAGGATGGCGGCCAGATTGGTGCCGAAACTCATACTCTTGAGGAGCTGGCCCATACCGGCTCCCTCCCTGGTACGCACCGTGAAGATGCTGAGGATGGAAAGGACCACGCCGACGGCGGCAATCAGCATCGGAGCCAGGATGGCCTTGGCCTGCATTTCGGGTCCCAGGGCATAGAACGCGGAGGCGCCCAGGGCCATCGTGGAAAGGATGGAACCGCAATAGGACTCATAGAGGTCGGCGCCCATACCGGCGACATCTCCCACGTTGTCACCCACGTTGTCCGCGATGGTGGCCGGGTTGCGGGGGTCGTCCTCGGGCAGGTCGCTCTCGACCTTGCCGACGATGTCGGCGCCCACGTCGGCCGCCTTGGTGTAGATGCCGCCGCCCACACGGGCGAAGAGGGCCTGGGTGGAAGCACCCATCCCGAAGGTCAGCATCGTCGTGGTGATGACCACCAGTTTCTGCGCCTCGGAAGCCTCAACGACAAAGGCATTGAGAATGATATACCACAAGGCGATGTCCAGCAGACCGAGACCGACGACGGTCAAGCCCATCACGGCGCCGCTGCGGAAAGCCACCTTCAATCCGGAATTGAGGCTGCGGCGGGCGGCGTTGGCCGTACGGCCGGACGCATAGGTCGCGGTCTTCATCCCGACGAAACCGGCCAGGCCGGAGAAGAAACCGCCGGTCAGGAATGCGAACGGGACCCAAGGATTCTGGACGCCGAAACCATAGGCCAGAACGGCGAAAAACACGGCCAGGACCGCAAAGACGATAATCACGACCTTGTACTGCTGCTTGAGATAGGCCATAGCGCCCTCGCGGACAAATTGTGCAATCTGACGCATCGTAGGAGTGCCTTCATCCTCCTTGCGCATCTGACGAAAAAACAGGAAGGCAAACAGAAGTGCAAGCAGAGAGGCTGCCGGAACACAATAGAATAGCATATTCATCGGAACTGTCATATAAATATGTAATGGACAAATTTAGTGTTTTTATTTCAACAAAAACAAATTTTACTTATTTTTGCACCTATGGAAATCCCAGCGGACCCCAAAAAATTTTATCTATATATATGGAAAAGAAACATTTTACGCTTGAGGAAGACGGCGGTCTGATTCTGGACGGAATATCCTCCGATATCCTTCACACCTATGAACACATCCCGGCCGAGATTTTCGCCGATTCCGACGATGCCTGCGCCGCCGTTGCCGACGAAATCGTCAAAGCCGTCAAGGAAAAGAAGGACGGCCTGTTCCGCCTCGGACTCTCCACCGGCAAGACGCCCCTTTCCCTCTATCGGGAACTGGTGGCCCGCCATAAGGCCGGAAAAATCTCCTTCGCCGGCGTAGAGGTATATTCCATCGACGAATACTATCCCATCGCTCCCACGGCCGCACAAAGCCGCAACCGCCGGATCCGCGAAGAACTGCTCGACCAGGTGGACATCAGGAAAGAAAACATCCACATCCCGGACGGAAGCATCGCCAAGGAGGAAATGGCCGCCTGGTGCGCAGATTACGACCAGAAAGCCCGCCATCTCGACCTGCTGGTCATCGGCGTAGGCGAAAAGGGACAGATTGGCTTCAACGAAGCCGGTTCCTCTCCCAGCAGCCGCACCCGCAACGTCCTGCTGTCCTATTCCTCCCGCAAGCGCCAGGCCAAGAATTTCAACGGGGATATGAAAGCCACCCCGACCTCCGCCATCACCATCGGCATCTCCACGATGCTCTCCGCCCGGCGCATCATCCTGATGGCCTGGGGCGAAGACAAGGCGCAGGCCGTCTATGACTTCGTCGAAGCCGCCTACAACCTCAACTGCCCGGCTTCCCTGCTGCAGCGCCACGACAACATCAGCGTCTATGTGGACAGCAACTCCGCGTCCCTGCTCACCCGCATTACGGCCCCCTGGTGCGTCGGTCCCTGCACCTGGAGTCCCAAATATGTCCGCAAAGCCGTCATCTGGCTCTGCCAGAAGGTAGGCAAACCCATCCTGAAACTGACGCAGAAGGATTATCTGGAAAATTCCCTGGAGGAACTGCTCGACAAGTTCGGCCCTTACGACAAAATCAACATCAAGGTCTTCAACGACCTCCAGCACACGATTTCCGGCTGGCCGGGCGGCAAGCCCAACGCCGACGACAGCACCCGTCCCGTCCCCTCCAAGCCCTTCCCCAAGCGGATCATCATCTTCTCGCCCCATCCGGACGATGACGTGATTTCGATGGGCGGTACCTTCATCCGCCTGGTGGAACAGGGACACGATGTCCACGTGGCCTACGAGACCTCGGGCAATGTCGCCGTCCACGACGACGTGGTTTATCAGCACATTGACGCGGCCCGGGAACTGGGTTACGGCGACCGCCGCGAAGAAGTCCGGAAAATCATTGAAAGCAAGAAGCCCGGCGAGCCGGAACCCCGCGCCCTTCTGGACCTCAAAGGAGCCATCCGCCGCAGCGAAGCCCGGGGCGCCGTCCGTTCTTTCGGCCTCAACGAAGATACCAACGCGCACTTCCTCAACCTGCCGTTCTATGAAACGGGAGGCATCAAGAAAGGCGAACGCACACAGAAGGATATCGACATCATCATCGACCTGCTGCAACAGGTGAAACCGCAGCAGATTTACGTGGCGGGAGACCTGGCCGACCCGCACGGCACCCACCGCGTCTGCACCGAAGCCGTCCTCGAAGCCCTTCGCCAGCTTGAAGGGGAAGCCTGGCTTGCGGACTGCCACTGCTGGCTCTACCGGGGCGCCTGGATGGAATGGGAACTGGGCCGCGTGGATATGGCCGTCCCCTTGAGTCCGGATGAACTCATCAAGAAGCGCCACGCCATCTACCGTCACCTCTCCCAGAAGGACATTATGCCCTTCCCGGGCGACGACCCGCGCGAATTCTGGCAGCGGGCCGAAGAACGCACCCAGAATACGGCCCGGCTGTACAATGAACTGGGAATGGCTGAATACCAGGCCATCGAAGTCTTCGTCAAACTTTTTTAACCCTTTATAGTTATGCGACTCATCATCGAAAACAACTACGATGCCGGCTCTGTCTGGGCCGCCAGGTACATCGCGGACGCCATCAAATCCAAAGCCGCCCGGACGGACAAACCCTTCGTCCTCGGACTGCCGACCGGCTCCACGCCCATCGGAACGTACAAGGAACTCATCCGCCTGTACAAGGAAGGCTACGTCTCCTTCAAGAACGTCATCACCTTCAATATGGACGAGTATGTCGGCCTGCCCGAGTCCCATCCCGAGAGCTACCACTCTTTTATGAAGAACAATTTCTTCGATTTCGTGGACGTCCCGAAGGAAAACATCAACATCCTCAACGGCAACGCGCCCGACCTCGCGGCGGAATGTGCCTCCTATGAAGAGCGCATCGTCAAGGCCGGCGGCATCGACCTCTTCCTCGGCGGCGTCGGTGAAGACGGGCACCTCGCCTTCAACGAACCCTTCTCCTCGCTGGTTTCCCGCACCCGCGTGAAGACGCTGACCTACGACACCATCCTGGTCAACTCCCGCTTTTTCGGGGGTGACATCAACCAGGTCCCCAAACTGGCGATGACCGTCGGCGTCGCGACCGTCCTTTCCGCCAAGGAAGTACTCGTACTGGCCTTCGGCCACAAGAAAGCCCGCGCTCTCCAGCAGGCCGTCGAAGGACCTTATACGCACACCTGCACCCTCTCCGCCCTGCAGGCCCATCAGCACGGCATCATCGTCTGCGACGAACTGGCCGCCGGCGAACTGAAGGTCAACACCTGGCGTTATTTCAAAGACATCGAAAAAGACAATCTGTAATCTCCTCCGATGATGAAACGACACTTTTTGCTTTTAGCGGCGGCTTTTCTGCTGTTCCCGGCGACAGGTTTTTCCGCGCCCGGGAACAGAAAGAAAGACAGCCACACGGTCGTCACCGTCCCCGAGGTCCGGGCACAGGTCATCTCTGTCGAGACGGACGGCGTCCAGTGGCTCTTCAATGTGGACAAGGCCGGTGTCCTGCGCTGCAACCATTTCGGAAAGAAAATAGCGGCTCCCGAGCAGTTCCTGGACTTCACCGGAGCCCGCACCCGCAACGGCATCGAAAAGTACGGCGACGCGGCGATGGCCTATCCGACGGTCGGCGGCCGTTACAGCAACGAGCCCGCCCTCCACGTCAAATATGCGGACGGCTACCACAACACCGAGCTCTACTACACCGGCCACAAGGTCAGCGCACAGGACGGCGTCACCACCACGACGATTTTCCTCAAGGATTATGTGACCGCGTTGGAAGTCGCCCTGGTTTATGAGGCCTGGCAGAAGGAAAATGTCATCGTCAGCCACAGCGAAATCACCAACGGCGGCAAAAAACCGGTCGAACTCATCGAGTACGCATCCTCCTTTCTGCCCGTCCTGGCGGACAAATACCTTCTCACGCATTTCTGGGGACACTGGGCCTATGAGATGAACGTGGAACACGAGGTTTTGGGCTACGATAAGAAAGTCATCGAGACCCGCATCGGCGTCTCCGCCACCAAACTCAACAACCCCGCCTTCCTGCTCAGTCTCGACACCGAAGAATACAGCGAACGCCACGGCGAAGTCATCGCCGGTGCCCTGGCCTGGTCCGGCAATTTCAAACTCTGCTTCGACCGCACCATCTGCCGGCTGAACATCAGCGCCGGCATCAATCCGTTCGCCTCTTCCTACAAGCTGGCCGCCGGTGACAGCTTCATCACGCCGGATATGATCTGGACCTGGTCCAGCAACGGTGCCGGGCAGGCATCCCGCAACCTCCACGCCTGGGCCCGCAAGGGCGGCGTCTATGGCGGGGACAAAATCAATCCCACCCTGCTCAACAGCTGGGAAGGCGCTTACTTCAATTTCAACGCCAAGACCCTGACCGACATGATTGACGATGCGGCCGGAATGGGACTGGAAATGTTCGTGCTGGACGACGGCTGGTTCGGCAACGGCGAATATGCCCGTGACAACGACAGGGCCGGCCTGGGCGACTGGGAACTCAACACCGCCAAACTTCCGGAAGGCATCGACTACATCGCCTCCTATGCACACGACAAAGGCCTCAAGTTCGGCATCTGGATCGAGCCCGAAATGGTCACTCGCAAAAGCAACCTCACCAACGCGCATCCCGAGTGGGTGGTACGCAGCCCGGGACGCGAAATCTACACGAGCCGCTACCAGTGGCTGCTGGATCTGAGCAATCCGGCCGTACAGGACTTCGTCTTCGGTGTCTTTGACCGCACGATGCAGCTCTCCGACAAGATTGACTACATCAAATGGGACTGCAACCGTTTCGTCAACTCCTTCGGCAGCGACTGGCAGAAGGATCAGGACCGCTTCTTCGTCGAATATGTGCAGGGCTACTACAAGGTACTCCGGCGCATCCGCGAGAAGTATCCCGAAGTAATCATCCAGTGCTGCTCTTCCGGCGGCAGCCGCGTGGACTATGGTCAGCTCGCTTATCACAACGAGGTCTGGACCAGCGATAATACGGACGCTGTCTGCCGCACCCGCATCCAATACGGCACCAGCTTTATCTACCCGGCAAGCATCATGGGCAGCCACGTATCCATCGTCCCCAATCATCAGAGCGGAGCCGTCACTCCCCTCAAGTTCCGTTTCGACCTTGCCTGCACCGGCCGTCTGGGGATGGAACTCCAGCCCAAGGACCTGAGCGAAGAGGAAAGGGTGCTGGCCGACCGCTGCATTCAAAGTTATAAGCAGTACCGCGACCTGGTCTTTACGGGCAACCTTTACCGGCTTGTCGCTCCTGAAGAAGACCGCTATGCCCTGATGTATGTTTCACAGGACAAACGGCGTGCCGTCGTCTATGACTTCAACCTCCGTTACGAAAGCCGCGACATCATCCGGACTCTCCGGCTGGACGGCCTTGACGCCGGCCTTCGCTACAAAGTACGCGAACTCAATACGGACAGGCCCTGCTGGTGGGGCAATGAAGGCTGTTTCACCGGAGACTTCCTGATGAACGGCGGCTTCAACCCCCGCCTCTACAGGACTTATGCGAGCGCCGTCTTCTATCTCGAAGCGGAATAATCCCCGTCTTCACGCGGCCGCGTGACCGCACTCACCAATTCCTGACCGCTGCATCCCAATTCCGAACGGATGTAGCGGTCAAGTTTTCTCCGGGGCAGATGCAGTTCGCGGCAAATGGCGGCAAAGGAGAGCCCGGTCTCCTTGTGCCCTTCCAGATACTCATTCAGTTTTTCCAAGGCGGCATCGGCAGTCAACTCAGGACTGCGGCCTTTCAATAATGAAGCGATGATTCCCATATACGTTCCTTTTTGACAGCAAAACTGCACATTTTATCGAAAAAGGGAAAATATTTTTCCTCCCAAAAACACAATTTCGAAAAAATATTTGTTTTTTTTGACCTTTTTTGTGAAAATGGGAATTTTCATTCTGAAAAGGTAAGATTTCGTCTATCGTCTCAGACGTACGAATATGCTCAAAGGAAGAATCTTCCCGCTGCGGTCCGTAAGAGCCAGCTCCCCGCTTTCCAATCCGACCGGCTGCGAGGCCGTCGCAGAAGAAGCAGGCGGCAGATGGAAGGCCTGGCGGACAACGGTCTCTCCGAGGGTCGCGCTGAATCCGTTGGAATAGAGATTGAGCACCATAAAACTGTCCCGGGGAGCCAGGATGGCGGAAACCTCTTTCAGCATATCGAAGAGACACTCGTCCAATTTCCACTTTTCCCCGTCCGGTCCGTGCCCGTATGCGGGCGGATCCAGGATGATACCCTGATAGACATTGCCGCGCCGTGCCTCGCGACGGGCAAACTTGAGGGCGTCTTCCACCACCCAGCGGATGCCGTCGAGACCGCTGTTTTCCATATTGCCCCGGGCCCAGGTGACGACCTGGCGCACCGAGTCGAGATGGGTGACATCCGCCCCGGCCGCTTTGGCGGCAAGGGATGCGGCGCCCGTATAGGCGAAGAGGTTGAGCACCTTGACGGGAGCGGCGCCATCCGCAGCACGGGACTTGGTTACCAGTTCCCGGGTATTGCGCCAGATGTATTCCCAGTTGGGGGCCTGCTCCGGAAACACCCCCACGTGTTTGAAGGAGGTCAGCCCGAGACGCAGGCGGAAAGCGGGTCCGGAAGCTTCCGCCCCGTCCGCGGCATAGCCGTCGTAGCGGATATGCCATTGCTGGTCCATCTTGCGGAGCATCTCCCAGGTACCGCTGTCTTCCTTGCCGGCCTTGGCGAATCCGGCGCCGGGACGGAACCAGGTATGGGAAAGCCGCTGCCACTGCTCCGGCGGGAGCGTTTTGTCCCAAAGCGCCTTGGGCTCCGGACGGCGCAGATACCACGGTCCGAAACGTTCCAGTTTCTCACCGTTGCCGGAATCGACGAGTTCATAGTCTTTCCATTGAGGAGAAGGGGTTTCCAGGGTCATCATACTCGTGATATTATCGCGTTTCTTCCGGTCTTTCGACAGGGCGGTTGACGGTTTCCAGGATACCGGTCACGTGGTCCAGACAGGCATAGGCATCGGACTGAATCCAGTCTTTCAGGACAATCAGTTCCCCGCCCGCAGGCAAGGGGAGACGGACATCCGCGTGAAAATGCCCGAAAATGAAATAATCCACCGGCGTTCCTGCGGCGGCCATCCGACGGGAGAACCGGTCGGCGAACTGATAGATGCCCTCCTGCTCTCCACGGAACTGATAGGGCCTGACACGGCGGTTGCGCTTGCTGCGGGACCAGCCGTTGCCGAAAGAAAAGGCTATGTAGGGGTGCAGGAGACTGAAGAGCCATTGCAGCACGCGATTATGGAAAATCCAATGCAGGATGCGGTAGCCCGCCGGCGTAGGCCCCAGGCCGTCCCCGTGTCCGATGCACAGGGTCTTGCCGGCGATGCGGACCAGACAGGGCTGCTCCAGCCGCTTCATTCCCAACTCCTCAAAATAATGGTAGGTCCAGACATCGTGGTTGCCGGGAAAGAAACTGACCTTGACGCCCCGGTCCATCAATTCGGTCAGGGCCGCGAACACCCGCACATAGCCCTTGGGAACGACATCCCGGTATTCGTACCAGAAATCCCAGATGTCGCCCAGCAGATAGAGGTTTTCCGTATCCCCGGGCAAGCTGCGGAGAAAGTCCGCGAAACGACGCTCGCGCCGCCCGGGGTCTTCTATGGTCAGGCCCAGGTGCACATCGGCAACGAAATAAGACTTGGGCATAACGGCTTACGAAAGAAAAATGAGGGTCAGCGCACCCGCGAGGGCGCAATAGAGGGCAAACCACGACAGACGGGCCTTCTTGACAAGGGCGATCATCACCCGGCAGGCGAAAAGGCCGGAGATGAAAGCCGCCGCGAATCCGGTCAGCAAGGCGGTCACGCCCACGTGAGAGGAAGCCAAATCTCCGCCCACCAGGTCAAGAAACGCTTCCCCCAGAATAGGGACGAGCACCATCAGGAAGGAAAACTGGGCGACATCGGAACGTTTCACGCCGGAGAGAAGCCCTGTGGAAATGGTGGTGCCGGAACGGGAGAGCCCCGGAAGGACTGCGAAAGCCTGCCCGAGGCCGATGACGAAAGCCTGCACCCAGGAAATGCCGTTGCGGGGAACGGGCGCCTCCTCCGGGCGCGACGCGGCACAAAAACGGTTTTTCAAACGGTCGAAATTGTCGGACAGGAAGAGCAACAACGATGTTACCAGCAGGGCGCAGCCCACCACGGTCATCGAAGAGAACAAATCCGTTACGGCGTCCTTGAAAAAGACGCCGACGACAAAGACGGGAAGCATCGACAGGGCGATTTTCAACAGGTAGTCGGTACCGTCGTTGTATTTCCACTGGAAGAAATCCTTCAGCAGGCCCCAGATGGGCTTGCGGAAGACCACGATGGTCGCCAGGACTGTCGCCGTGTGGACGATGACCTCGAAAACGAGGTCTTCCCCGATTTCCACGCCCAGCAGGCGGCGGCCGATCATCAGGTGTCCGCTGCTGCTTACCGGAAGAAACTCTGTCAGGCCCTGCACGAGCCCCAGGATCAACGCCTCCAGCCAGTTCATCGCTTCGGTTTGTTCATAATGCCCACGACGGCGAGCGCCACGCCGGCCAGGATGACCAGGGGCGCCAGCACGATCCGGCGGAAATCAAACATCGCATAACTGAAGACCTTCGGGTCGTCGCTGCCCCCGCCCGTCATCAGCACATAGCCCAGCGCCATTACGCCGAAGGCGATGACAAGCAGCAGGATGCCTTTGGACGTGACCGGCATTCCGGCCAGCTCCGCATCCTGCGGCAGATTCTTTTTCTTATCGTCGTTCTTTGCCATAATCAATAAAACAGTTCACTGCGGTCCAGTCCGACCATCCGGCCCACGGTCACCCAGGTGCTGGCCAGGCAGATGGCCAGGCCCGAAGCAAGCACGATGCCGAGCACGGTCAGCACACGTTCCAGGGGAAAGACATCATAGAAGGGAGGGAGCTGGGCCTTGAGGAAAAACAGGAGACCCACCACCCCCGCACAGGCTATCAGGGAGGAGAAGAGCGCCTGCACGAAGGCCTGCCCCATAAACGGTCTTCGGATGAAATTGCGGGTGGCCCCGACCATTTTCATCGTATGGATGGTGAAACGGCGGGCATAGACATTCAGGCGGATGGTGTTGTTGATGAGCACGAAGGACAGGAACAGCAGCATCAGGATAAAAGTCCCGAGGATGAGGGATATCTTCGTCAGGTTCTGGTTCATCGCATCGACCAGATTCTCCTGATAGGTCACGCTGTCCACTAAGGGAGAACCCGTCAGATTGGCCTTGAGCACGTCCAGGCTGTCGCTGACGACATATTCCCCGTTGAGGGTCAGGTCCAGGGAGATGGGAATGGGCGCGGACGAGAAGACATCCAGGAAGTCCGCCCCGAGCAGTTCGGACATTTCCTTGATGCCCTGCTCCTTGGAGATGTAGGTGGAGGACTTGATGTAGGGGCTTCTGTCCAGTTCGGACTGAAAAGCCAAGGCCTGGTTTTCGTTCACATCCTGACGGAGCAGGACGGTGACGTTCATATTTTCCTTGATATAACGGGAGAATTTGCCGGCGTTGACGAGCAGAAGGCTGCCCACGCCGACCAGCAGCAAAACCAAAGAGATGCTGATTACCGATGAGACCCAGGCGCTTGCAAGCCTGCGGGTCAGGAGATGGGACTTGCCTTCGGACATAGTGACGCAAAGTTAATCAAAAATCAAAAAAAATTGTTACCTTTGTAAGAATTTGTACCACATCGTGCCCTGCGAAAGCATCACGCCAAAGGAATGTCTATGGGAGAAACCAAAAGAGTGCTTTTCATCAATTCGGAGATATTTCCCTATCTTCCGGAAAGTCCTGTCGCCGACATCGGGCGCTACCTGCCCCAGGGCATTCAGGACAAGAAGAAGGAAATCCGCTCTTTTATGCCCCGTTATGGCTGCATCAACGAGCGGAAAAACCAACTCCACGAAGTCATCCGCCTGTCGGGGATGAACCTCATCATCGGGGATGTGGACCAGCCGCTGATCATCAAGGTCGCCTCCCTGTCCGCCGCCCGGATGCAGGTCTATTTCATCGACAACGAGGACTATTTCCACCGCAAGGCCACGCTGACCGATGCGGAAGGCAAGGCTTTCGCCGACAACGGCGAGCGGGCGGTCTTCTTCGCGCGGGGCGTGCTGGAAACGGTGAAGAAACTCCGCTGGGCGCCCGATATCATCCACTGCCAGGGCTGGATCACCCATCTGATTCCCCTCTATCTGAAAAAGACCTACCTCAACGACCCCATCTTCGCCGGCAGCAAAATCGTCCTGTCCCTCTATGACGACCTCCAGAAAGAGCCGTTCCAGAGCGATTTCGCGGCCAAGGCGCTCATTCCGGGCGTCAAGAAAGAGGATGTCGCGCTGCTGCAGGAGCCGACGGGCGTCAACCTGGCCCGGCTCGCGGCCCGTCACAGCGACGGCATCATCTTCGGCAGCGGGGAATGCGACGCCGCCCTGGACGCCGACTGCCGCTCCATAGGACTTCCGGTGCTGGAATACAACGCGCAGGCGCTTGCCGACGGAAGTTACATCGACGACTACAACAACTTTTACGACCAACTGTGATGAAGAACACCCTGTTCGTCCTCATACTCGGCTTCCTGCTGGCCGCGACGGCCTGCGTGAAAGTCAATACAGACCTGGGGCAGAACCTTGCGCTGATAGAGCACCGCTACCAGGTGTTGTGCGAAAGCATCCCGCTCCAGGATGTTTGCAGTGTCAGGCCGGACAGTACCTACGCGTTCAACACCTACCGCATCGCCGTCGGCGCCATCCGGGACCCCCAGTTCGGGCTGACGACGCTTTCCTCCGCCTTCGTGCTGGTACCGCTGGACTCCGTCCTCAATTTCGGGCATCGGCCGGAAATCAAGGAATTGTACCTTTCCCTCACCAAGGACACACTCTCCATCCCCTACGGGGGCAACAGTGAGATTCTCCAGAACCTCCGCGTCTATGCCCTGGACGAGGAAACGGACATCAACGACGCCGGTAATTTCATGTACGGAGGGGACGCCCATAAGTTCCGGACGCATTTCGCCTCGAAGCCGACCATCACGGACTATGTGCCTGTCTATGGCGGGGAAGATACGCTCAACATCCATTTCAGCAACAGCAAGTTCACCGAGAACCTGGTTGAGAAACTGATCGGGAAGGCGACGCAAAATGACCGTTCGGAATATGTGTACAAGGTGGACCACGCCGATTCGCTCTGCAATTCCAACTATCTGAAGGACTTTCCCGGCATCTACATCACCTGCGACCCTCCGCAGGGGAACGGCGGCCGTTTCAACCTCTTCGACCTGGTCCTGGACCTCAACACCAACACCTACGTCATCTCCGGCAACTATGCGGAATTGAAGTTCCGCTCCACTTACGGCGGAGACACAGAGCCTAAGGATACCTCTTTCCTCTTTATGATTGGAGCGGGCAGCGTGCCGAAAAAGGCGACCAGCCTGCCGCTGCAGGAGGCGTTCATCGGCTACGAACACGACGACCTTCCCGCCACGCTGGACGGGATGACGCCGCTGCCCGACGGAAGCGGCTACAAGGCGGATACGAAACTGTACATCCAGGGCGCTGCGGGCTTGATACCCGTCGTTTCCGCCGGAGAAATACGGGACTCGCTGCTGAAACGCTTCGAGCGGCACAAGGTGACGGACCGCTCGAAAGTCATCATCGACAAGGCGAGCCTCTACCTGTCGTTCAAGCCGATGAACGACTACGGGGAAATGGACAATTATCCCAAGATTCTTTCCCCGATGCACGTGTCCCGCTATCAAATCCGCGACCGCAAATACGGCACGACAGAGATGGTGGCCTATACCGATTTCCCGCCCATCACCGACGCCGGCGTCAGCGCAGAGGACCAGGGCGACCTGGACCGTTCCAACCTCGGATATATGCCGGACATCAGTTTCCATACCCAGCATTTGCTCAAGATGAATGAGCCTACCGAAGCTGCCTTGGAAAAACAGGATATATGGATGTTCACCAAAGCCTCTGAGATCATCGTGACGCAGACCGTCAGCAGCGCCGACAGCGATTATTACCGGCGGATGATGTACTACAGCTACCTCAACAGTATGTACGGCGGCTACGGCAATTACGGCTACGGTTACAATAGCTACAACAGCTATTACAGTATGATGTACTACAACAGTATGATGAACGCCTCCACCGAGGGCACGACGACCAGCGTACAGAAGCTTACGGATTTCACCCGTTTCTACAAAGCCGTACTCTGCGGCCCGAAGGAGGCTGACGAACTGCGCCGTCCCCAACTGGTTGTCACCTACAGCGTCCCCAAAGACTGCCTCGCCGCAGAAGAATAAAGCGGCTGCCACGCAGCGGCCCGACAAAAAAATAGGGCTGACCTTCCGGCCAGCCCTGCGATTTTTCAAAATCAACGATCTTATTACTGAGCAATCCTGCTTTCGATGTAAGCGATAGCGTCTCCGACAGTCTGAATCTTTTCTCCGGCCTCATCGTCGGGGATTTCGATTCCGAACTCGGACTCAAACTCCATAATAAGCTCGACGGTGTCGAGAGAATCAGCACCCAGGTCGTTGGTGAAGCTGGCGCTCTCGGTCACCAGTCCGGCGTCAACGCCGAGTTTGTCGACGATGATCCGTTTTACTTTTTCTGCTACTTCTGACATAGTTGAAAGTTATTAATGTATTATTCCTATTTTCCAATAGCGACTGCAAAGATAGTAAATTTTTCTGAATATCAAAAAGCAAGGAAGGGTCGGGTCTGGGCGGTGGTGGTCTTGTCCTGCGACTGGTTCGCTTCGAAAGCGCCCCGCTTGTTTCCGGTCAGATAAACCGCCTTGATATGGCTGAGGGAGGAGGCTTCCTGACAGGACCAGTAATAATTGTAGGTGGTGATGGCGGCACCGCCGTCCATCGCCGTCATCCACTCCGACAACTTGTTGACCGTCTCTCCCGGAGTGACGTCCGTACCCAGACAAGTCAGCATCTTGTCCCACTCGGCGGAAGTCGGAAGATACCAGCCGGAATTGTTCGCTCCGGCAGCCGGCATATTGTCCACGATGGCCTTGACGGGAAGGACAGTATATTTGTTTCCGCTGGAGAGGTCGGCGTTGTAATGCTTCATCGCGGTCGTTATCTCATAGCCGTAGCCTTCGTTGTTAGTCGTGGAGACATACATCGGATCGGACTTGCCTCCGCTCCAATAACTGGTATAATGGGTGCTGCTGCACACCTCGTCTCCGGAGTTGGCGCTGACGGTCCACCACTTGTCCCCTGTTCCGAGATTGGCCTTGTAAACGGCCAGTCCGTGGATGCCCGCGAGGGACGGAGCCTGCGAGCGGCTCAGCCCCGGCAGGTTGCCGAGAGCGGATTTGGCGGAAGGACGGCCGCCGATATGGACGATGATGCCCTGACTCTTCGTGCGGAACTGCCCGGTGGGAGGTTGCGCCACGGAGAAATAACCGGAACCGCGGTATCCGCCGTCATAGACGACCAAGCCGTTGGCCGTACAGCGGATTCCGTCAAAAGGCTTGACATCATACTCGTCATACATCGCATCATACACCGTCACCGAGGTATTGAGGTCGGAATATCCCTTCACGCTCAGATTGAGCGTACCCGGAATCGTCGTGCTGGCGCTGGAGCGCTTGCCGGTAAAGGTCAGGACATTTTTATCGGTGCCGACGGCCTTGTCAAGCGCAACGTTCATACCGCTGCCCTTTGTAAAGGAGACATTGAGCAGGTCCTGCCGCGAGGCGCTGCCGGAAGCGTCACGAACGATGACATTCAGAGACTTACTGGTGCCGTAACGGACGAAGAAGCCGTTGTCAACCGACTGGCTGAAATACAGCGTCGCAGGCTTCCCATAGACATAGAACTGACCCGTATTGACGGACAGGCTGCTGTTGGCCTCTGCCCTGGCCGTAATCGTCACCCAGCCTTTCTGCCTGGCCGTCACGATGCCGCTTGCGCTCACCGAGGCGACGCTGGGATTGGAACTGGAGTAAACGACGCTCTTGTTATTGAGATTCTTCACATCAACCTTCAAGGGGATATTGTCATCGATAATGACTCCCGTAGAGACAAAACCGAAATCCATTTGTTCGCTCCAGGCAATGGAAGGCTCGCCTTCGTGAACGGTCAGTGTTTTCTGAATTTTGTTGTCCTTGCTCGTCTCCGATTCCCAGGTCAGGGTAATCGTCGTTTCGCCGGCCGACTTGGGAGAGACCGTAAAGCCGCTGTTGGCATAAGGCGCCACCGTTGCGACGGCCGGATTGCCGGATTCGACCGTGAAGGCCCTCCAGTTGGCAGATGCCGGAGTAAAGTTCAGGGAAACATAAAAGTCTTTGCCGATGGAGGTTTCCTCGACAAAGCTGTTCAGGCTGACCGCCGTCGGATAGATGGCCTTTTCGCCCACGGATACTTTCACGGAGGCGGAAGCGTGGTGTGCATCCTTCGCGGTCACGGTGACGGTGGCATAGACGCCGGACGGCGTGACCGATTTGGGCGTCAGTTCTCCCGTCTCGGAGACGGACACATATTCAGTCCCGTCCGTAACCTGATATTCCAGACCGGCCCCTTGGGCGTCTTCCGGCGATATGACCGGTTTCAACTGATAGGAAGTCCCCATCGAAAGGGGCAGGGTCGAAGGCAGCGTGATACTTTGCACAAAGACGGTTTGCACCTTCACCTGACAGGTAGCGGTCGCCTTCGGCGTAAAGAAATCGTCGATAGTGACCAGTTTGGCCGTAATGACGGCGTTGCCGTTTTCGCCTTTGGCCGTGACGACACCGTCCTTCACTTCCAGCAATTTGTCATCGCCGGACTCCCACAGGACAAGCGCCGAAGCGGGGGAAAAAGTCGCCGTCAGCGTTTGGGACGCGCCCTGGCTGAGCGTAATGCTGCTCTCGGAAAGGCTCAGGAAATACCCCTGATCCTGCGGGTCACGCTGCTCTTTCTTGCAGCCGCCAAGAATCGGCAAAAGCAAAAGGATTGCGGTCAGTGCGGCCGCAATCCGGAAATAGATGGATTTTTGTTTCATCAATTAAAGATAATAATTCAGCGAGAAGCGCAGACCGAAGGTGTTGGTGCCATAGAGCAGCGCATTGCTGCCGGGGCTGACCAGTTTGTTGTAGCGGTCCAGACCGTCCTTGAAGGTGGAATAACCCTCATAAATCGTCCAGGTCTGGGGCTGGAACACGCCCATAATCGGGGTCATCGTCATACTCAGGGCGATGGAGACGTGCGGGAAGCAGAACCATTCGACACCCATATCGACGCTCAGGCCGAGGCCGTGGATATAGCCTTGGTTGTAACTTTCGACCGGATAGGCGACGGCGATACCGTTGGTGTTGGGCTCGAACTGGTTGAGGGTTGTATTGTCCTGGGGATTGGGCAGGGCCAGGAGGGGCATCGTCGAACGGGCCCAGCCGCCTTCCTTGGTCAGGGGGTTGCCGTAGGTGTAACTCATACTGCCGCCGCCGATGGCGTACAGCAGGCCGGCGCCGAAGTTGAACTGGAAAGAACCGATGTTCTTGTGAAATTCGGCGGCGACCCCGAAGGAGACGGAGTTGAGTTTGTTGTGAATCACATCGACCGTCTTGGCCTGGGACAGGGAATTCTGGCGCAGGGCGGCGTCGTCATCGACATACTCCTTGTAGTTGATGAGGCTGCCGGTGAAACCGATATTGCCCCTCACGGACATATATTCGCTGACGCGGTACTTGAGCATAAATGCGGCGAGAGGTTCCTTGCCGAGGATGAACATCTGCTTGGGGTCGGTGCCGAGTTTCTTGATATAGTCACCCGTATAATCACCGGTTGCCGGCTGGTAGCTTTTTTCGAGGGCCATCGGGTTGAAGGTGATACCGAAAGAGAAAGTGCCGGGCTTGGGCTGATAAGGGGCCTTTTTCTCCTGGGCGGAAAGCGTAAGGGCCACGAAGCACGCAAAAAGGATGAATAGTATCTTTTTCATAACGCTTAGTCTTTAACTTCTGTACAAGTAATGGTAGAGACTTCGCTCTCATTCTTAGCCTTGATGTTCGAGAAACTGACCTCCGAAGCCGTTCCCTCGAATTTGCCGAGGAAAGGTTGATTCACGGTCGCCTTGACAGAGAAAGAGGCTGTCACTGTTCCGTACTCGAGGGGAATCGCCACTCTGTATTGCCCGGCGCCGTTGGGGATGGCGGAAGTCGTCGCCTTGGTCTTCTTATTCGTAAAGGTGACGACCGTCCAGTCGCCTATGCCAGGTACGGTGTTGCTGCCCGCCTCGAAATTGACCATTCCATAGACATAGACGCGGGTGGGACAATCTTCGCCCTCTATAGCGGAGGGCTGCAGTGTTTTCTTGCAGGATGCAAGAGACAGGACCACAAATAGGGCCGCTGAAACAAGCAATAATTTCTTCATCGTATTGGTAAGTTTTTGGGTTGCTTTACCCTGCAAAGGTATCAAATATTTTCTTTATATGCAATTATCCAGCGGCCCGGCGGATGGAAGGTCAGCCGGCCAGCGCGGACTTGATGTCGCGGGCCAGCTTGTCCCCGGCGACGGCGGCAATCTCTTCTTCGGAGGCGGCTGCGATGCGGGGCACGGAGCCGAAATGCAGGATGAGTTTCTGCTCCATCTTCTCGCCCACGCCTTTGATATCCCGCAGGGCCGAATGGATCTGGGCCTTGCTGCGGCGGTTGCGATGATGGGTGATATTGAAGCGGTGCGCCTCGTCGCGGGCCTGCTGGAGCAGTTTCAGGGCCAAGGAGTTGCGATCCAGAAACAAAGGGACGGGGTCGTTGGTGCGCACCACCTCTTCCAGCCGTTTGGCCAGGCCGACGACCATCAGCCGGTCCTGGATACCCAGTTCGCAGAGGGCCTCCCAGGCACTGCCCAACTGCCCTTTTCCGCCGTCGATGACCACCAACTGGGGCAGGTCGTCGGGCGCTTCGGCCAGCAGGCGGGAATAGCGACGGTTGACGATTTCCTTCATCGAGGCGAAGTCGTTGGCCCCCACGACGGTCTTGATGCAGAAATGACGATAGTCCTTTTTGGAGGGTTTGCCGCCCCGGAACACGACGCAGGCTGCCACGGGATTGGTTCCCTGAAGGTTGGAGTTGTCGAAACATTCGATATGCTCGGGCAGCTGTTTCATGCCGAGGGCGTCGCGGAGTTCGGCCATCATCCGCTGATAGTAGGAATCCGGATCGGTATGTTCGCTCTGTTTGAGGGCGTCGATGCGAATCTGGGCGGCGTTGCGCATCCCGAGTTCCAACAGGGAGAGCTTGTCCCCCCGCGAGGGCATCACGAAGTGCACGCCTTCCATTTCCAGGTCCGGCAGGAAAGGGACCAGCACTTCCTTGGACAGGGTGCCGAACTTGGCTTCGATTTCCGCAATGAAGAAGGCCAGCACGTCTTCGCGGCGCTCCTCGATACGGGTCTGGAAGGTCAGATTGAGGCTCTGGATGATGCTTCCGCCCTTGACGCGCAGGAAATTTCCATACGCTCCGCTGTCGTCGAAGGCCAGGGAGAACACGTCGGCATCGATGGAAGCGGTGTTGACGATGAGGGATTTGGCATAATGCCGGGAAAGGGTATCTACCCAGCGTTTGTAATGCTGGGCGCCCTCGAAGTCGAGGCGGGCGGCACAGTCCGACATTTCCGCCTTGTATTCGCGCATCAGCTCGTGACCGCCGCCTTGCAGGATGCGGACGACGGCCTCCACCCAGGCATCATATTCGGCCTGCGATACCTTCCCCACGCAGCAGCCGGCACAACTGCCCGTCTGCAATTTGAGGCAGGGACGGTACTTGCGGCGCAGGATGCCGTCGGAGGTAAGTTTCAGCTTGCAGTCCACGCCCCGCAAAGGATAGAGGGAAAAGAAGAGCTCCAGCAGCGCGTATGCGTGTTTGACGGAACTGTAAGGTCCGAAATAGCGGTTCTTTCCGCCCTTATCGACGCGACGGGTCAGGAAAATGCGGGGGAAAGGCTCGTCGCTGACGCAAATCCAGGGATAGGTCTTCGAGTCTTTGAGCAGGATATTGTACTTAGGTTTGTACTGCTTGATGAGGTTGTTTTCGAGAAGCAGCGCATCCGCCTCGCTGTCCACGACCGTATATTCGGCACGGACGATATGCGACACAAGAATGGCCGTCTTGCGTGTCAGGCGGGACGGATCGACGAAATACTGGGCCACCCGGTTGTGCAGGTCCTTGGCCTTGCCGACATAAATGACGGTCCCCGACGCATCGTAGTAACGATATACGCCGGGGTTGTGCGGAAACAGCTTGACCGTTTCGCGTACGTCCATTACTGGCCCAAAGCCTTTTTGACGGCCCGTTCTATGCCCGCCCCGCGCAGATCTTCGCCGATGACTTTGCCGTCGGGGTCAATGAGGATGATGAAGGGGATGCCTTCAACGCCATAGATATTGGTCGGGACCTGGTTGGTCTCTTCGGTGCAGACAATCTGGTTCCACTGCATCCCTTCTTCTTCGATGGCCTCGAAAGCATCGACGGGCTTGTCCCAGACAGCGACGCTGACGACGTCGAATGCATCGCCCGCGTATTTTTCATACACGTTCTTGATGTTGGGCACTTCGCCGCGGCAGGGGCCGCACCAGGATGCCCAGAAGTCCACGAGGATATATTTGCCCTTGCCGACATAATCGGAGAGACGGGTGACTTTCGTGACGTTTTTTCCGTTTTCGTCGATGTACTGGACGGCATCCACCGAGAAATTGCGGTAGGTCCACGGTTTGGCGGAAAGGGAAAGGGAAAGGACGAGCAGGCTCGCCAGAATCAGCATTTTTTTCATAATCCGTTGAATTTTCCGCTAAGATACGAAAAAAGACCGGTCCGGCAATGACTGCCCGACCGGTCCGCTTTAAAATATAAGATTGCTAAAAAATCCGGAGTGAATCGCGCTTATTTGCGCTCCTCGCGACGACCGCCACGACGGCCGCCACGGCGTCCGTCACGTCCGCTGCGACCCTGGGGCTGAGCGGCCTGGGCTGCGACGCCGGCGTTGGGGGAAAGGTCCTTCTTGCCATAGACCTCGCCGTTGCAGATCCACACCTTGATGCCGAGGACACCGACTTTGGTGTGGGCTTCGGCCAAAGCGTAGTCGATATCCGCACGGAAAGTATGGAGCGGGGTACGACCTTCCTTGAACATC
>CADBLM010000004.1 GCA_902795445.1 uncultured Bacteroidia bacterium | reverse complement strand
TCCGCTCAAGACATAGGTTCCGTCTACAGAAGGGGCTGTGAACGTGACCGAAGTTGCATTCTGGGCAGTAATGACCAAAGCGGCATCCCCGGCGTTGAGGGTGGCGACTTTCTCCATATTGACACCGTTGAGCGTGACGGCCGCACCCGGTTTACCCCGGAAGGAGGAGCCGGATATGAGCGGGTTGGTGCTCACCTGAATCGTATAGGCGCTATAATCGCCTTGTCCGCTTTCATAGACCGCTTTGTAACGTACGCCTTGGGCGTCTTCGAAATAAATGTCGTAGTTGCCGGCGGGCATCGTGTTGGGCACGGTAAACTCAACCTTGTCCGCAGCGACGGAATCAGGCGTCAACTCGGTCTCGCCCAGATAGACCTTGGCCACTTTATCCATATTGGAACCGTTGATGGTCGCGGCACTGCCGGGAGGCAACATACGAGGGGCTCCAAGGGTGGCTATGGGATCTCCGGTGACGGGACGGACGCCCACCGTGAAAGTGCGGGAAGTCTCCTTGCCTTGGACGGTGGTCACGACGACCTTGAAGGTATAGACGCCCGGTTCCATCGGCAGGTCGATGGTCGTGCCTTCAGCCACCTGCTTGTCGCCGATGAACCAGCGGACGGTGACAAACTGCACCGGCGTGGCGACGATGGTGAAATTGAAAGGGGTCGTGCGGTCGATGGACAGCAGACGGGGGGCCACACCGCCGCTCGATTCGGGAATGTCCGTATTGAGAATACGGGGGCTGTCTCCGGCTTCGGCCGTGGCAAAGGGCTCCTGTTTGCGGCAGGAAACGTTTGCGACCAGCAGGAGAGCCATCAGGATATAAACAATCTTTTTCATAACTTCTGTCATTGGTTTATTCAAAATGTCCGTCAAACTTGTCCCACCACACTTTCGTATGCCAGTCGTCCTTGCCGTTTAGCGGCGCGCGGCCGACGGCTTCCGCATAAGCGGCACTGTTGTATTTGGACTCCATATTGGGGTATTTCAACCGGACGGGCGTAGACAAGTTGTTGTCGTCATAGGTAAATCCGTCGTACTTGGGGAGCTGACCGCGGTCCACGAGGACGGGATAGTCCGAACGGCGTACATTGGCCCAGCCCTCGGAAGGGTTGGTCAGGTGAAGGACCCACGCCTGGGTGTTGATGATTTCACGGGCTTTCTCCGCATTGTCCAGATTGACACCGGCCAGCAGGCCCGCCAGGAAATCGGCAATCTCCGCTTCGGTGATGGCCCGGCTTTCAGGCACATAATGCTTGTTGATCAGTTGCATGGAAGCACGGACACCGACCTTGAGCAGTTCCTCGGTCGTCCCGGTGACGTTCCATCCCTTGGATTTAGCCTCGGCCAGCAGGAAATTGACTTCCGCGTAGGTCATCAGGATGCCCGGGCGGGAGGCTTTTTCGAAATCGATGGAAAGGAAAGGATGTACCATTCGGGACTTCGACGCGTCATCGTCGTAGCCGGCCGCCGGATCGGATTCCACCAATCGCTTGAGCGTGGGGATATCGTCCGTTGCCGGACCGTTCACCCAAACGCAGTACCAGGCGGCGCCCACCGTGCAGGGGTGCGGACCGCCGTTGCTTGCTTCCCAGGCACGTACCTCGTCGGTCACATCCACATTGCCGAGGTCATCGGCCTGCGTAGAAGAACGCTTGGTATTGATGTAATGCCGGCAAAAACGGTACAGACGAGGGTCGGAGGTAGATTGGAGTTTGTTGAAGAAGGTCGCACAAACGAAAGAGGGAGAGGAAAAGTCCTGCCCGTAGAGCATCTCGCCGAGGGCATTGGCCCGGAAGTCCAATTCGCGGGCGCCTTCGTACAAGGTGAAGGGAGCGTCCATATAAATCACATAGGCATCGTCTTCGATATCGGAGAAAGTGCCGGCCGCGACCGCCGCCTCGAATTCCGTCTGGGCTTTCGCAGGATTGACATCGGAAATGCGCATCGCAAAGCGCATACGCAAGGCATTGGCGAATTTGCGCCATTTGTTCAGGTCCCCCTTATAGGCCGTCACATCACCGCTGACACGATCCTTAGACCCATCCAACTGGGCGACACAGGCAGCCAGTTCCGTGAAGAAGAAATCATAGATGGACTCCTGGGTGTCATACTTGGGATTGGAAATACCCGAAATGAAGCCCAGACCGGCCTCGGAGCAAGGCACGTCGCCATAGGTATCCGTCAGGACGGACATCATATAAACTCGCGTGATACGCAGGACGGCGTTGACGTTGGGAAGACCGGCGGAATTGGCGATACCATCCACCAGATTTTTGATGCCCACACCATACATACGGTTCCACAGGTTGCTCATCTGGGCATTGTCGGCATGGACGGAGCCGGCATACGCGGTCACGTTCCAGCCACCCGCCAAATACTGGGGAAAGCCGGTGATGTAGCTGCGGTAGGTATCCATCATACTGAAATCGCCATAGGTCTGGAGCAGGGCCGTCGTCAACAGGGAGTTGGGGTCCATCACCGTAGCCTTGGAACTGTCGGTATTCATCTCCTGCATATATCGGTCGCCACAAGAAACAGTAGTCACCGACAGCAGGACGAGGGCAAGGAGGGAAGATATTTTGGTACTCGTTTTCATACTCATTAGAATTTCAAGTTAACATTGAGACCGAAACTTCTGCGGGAAGGAAGAGAACCGTACTCAAGCCCCAAACCGGAAGTATTGTAACCGGAATCGGGGTCGATGTTGGGGATATTCTTCCAGATAATGAAAGGATTGCGTGCGACAAACGAGACGCTCAGTCCCTTGACGACTTTGCCCAGCAATTTTTCGGGGAAAGTATAGCCGAAGGTCAGTTCGCGACATTTGATATAGGAGTTGTCGTAGATGAACATCGCGGGGACGCTCTGGGCCATCGAGCTCCAGTAGGTCTCAGGGTTGACGGCAATGTCGTTGGGGCGATAGGTTCCATCCCCGTTATCGATGACGCCGTCCACGATCATACCCGTGGCTTTGCCGGCGGCACGCCATTCGTCGAGGTTCATATTGGCAGCCTTGCGGGCTTCCTCGGAAGCATACCACTCGCTGCGGCCGGGCAGCGTCTCGGCGGCCTTGCCCGTCGCATAAGCGGAGCGCATGGACATCGAGAAGAGGTCGGCCCCCACCTTGACGTCAAAGGCGGCGGACAGACGGAAGCCCCAGTAGGAGAACGTGGTGTAGAAACCGCCCGTCCAGTCCCAGGTCGCGTTGCCCAGGGTGCGGACGTTTTCATCAATTTTGGGCAGACCGGTGTCCGGGTTGATGACGACCTGACCCTGCGCGTTGCGGACGACATCGGGGCCCAAGATGGAACCATAGTTCTGTCCGACTTCGGCGCCAACGGAAACGTTGCACCAGG
>CADBLM010000003.1 GCA_902795445.1 uncultured Bacteroidia bacterium | reverse complement strand
TAGCGTTCGCGTCTTTTCATTGTCACTGGTTACAGTTTTCAGCCAATACGGCATACTACTAATATTCTGCAATATATACCTCCCCCCCTACCACATTTCCAAATTTTTTTGCAGTTTTTTTTTGCAAAAAAATGACCGGCCTTACGGTCGGTCAAAACAGAATCAGTCAAAAATTACCTTTGGGGTCTTACGCGCCGAGGCGCTGCGCCAGATGCCCGCGGACGGCGGCGATGAATCCGGCTGAAGTGACCGGGCACGGCGTGATGCCCTCCATCAGGGCGACCAGGTCCTTGGTGGCGACGCCTTCACCGAGGGTATCGAAGCAGGCTCCTTCGAGCTGGTCGGCGTAGTTCACGAGGTCTTTCAGCCCGTCGAGTTCGCCGCGTTTGCGCAGGGCGCCGCTCCAGGCGAAGATGGTCGCCATCGGGTTGGTGGAAGTCTCCTCCCCCGCCAGGTATTTGTAATAATGACGGGTCACCGTGCCGTGGGCTGCTTCATATTCGTATTTTCCGTCGGGGCTGACCAGTACGGAAGTCATCATCGCCAGCGAGCCGAAGGCGGTGGAGACCATATCGCTCATCACGTCGCCGTCGTAGTTCTTGCAAGCCCAGATGAATCCGCCTTTGGAACGGATGACACGGGCGACGGCATCGTCGATAAGGGTATAGAAATAGGTCAGTCCGAGCTGGTCGAAACGGTCCTTGTATTCCTGGAACACCTCGTCGAAGATGATGCGGAACTGCGCGTCGTAGGTCTTGGAGATGGTGTCCTTGGTCGAAAACCAGACATCCTGCCGGGTCGCCAGGGCGAACTGGAAACAGGAGTGGGCGAAGGAACGGATGCTCTTGTCCGTGTTGTGCATCCCCTGGATGACGCCCTCGCCCTTGAAGTTCTGGATGACGACTTCCTTGTGGCTGCCGCTTTCCCCGTCGAAGACGAGTTTGGCCACGCCCGGTTCGTCCGCCCGGAGTTCGACGCTCTTATAGACATCCCCGTAGGCGTGTCGGGCGATGGTGATGGGTTTCTCCCAGTTCTTCACCGCCGGCTTGACGGAAGGGATGAGGATGGGGGTGCGGAAGACCGTGCCGTCGAGGATGGAACGGATGGTGCCGTTGGGCGAGCGCCACATCTGATGGAGTTTGTACTCGTCCATCCGCTGGTGGTTGGGCGTGATGGTGGCGCACTTGACGGCGACGCCGTATTTTTGGGTCGCCTCGGCCGATTCCACGGTGATACGGTCCTCCGTCTCGTCGCGCTTGGGCAGGCCCAGGTCGTAGTATTCGGTCTTCAGGTCCACGAACGGGAGAATGAGTTCATCCTTGATCATTTTCCAAAGGATACGGGTCATCTCATCCCCGTCCATCTCCACAAGCGGAGTCGTCATCTTGATTTTTTCCATAATTTCAACTATTTCCATTTAATATACAATCAACCTTTCGCACCAAAGCGTCAGCGATACAGAAAACGGCTGATGAATTTCTCAATCTCTGCGTAGGTATCCATCATATCGTCCGACCAGGAATGACGGCCGCCGACCACCTCGTAGAACCAGACTTCGCAAGTGTGCCCCTTGCCTTTGCGGGCTTTCAGGCCATCGGCATAGCGATGCAGAATGACATCTTGACTGACCGCCGATTTCTGATAGGACAGACATCCGTCGGCCGCCACGACATAACTGACGGCATTGGGGACACCCAGGTATTCGCCCCATCCGTGACGGTTTTCCGGGTCCCCTTCCCAGCGGGAAACGGAATCGATGGTCCCGTGCAATTCCATAAACGGAACGGGGTTGTTGTAGCGGAGCGGCTTCATGCACTCCAAAGTCAATCCGGCAATGGACATCAATCCTGCGAACAGGTCCGGCTTGCGACGCGCGATCAGATAACACATTTCCCCACCGTTGGACATACCGATTAAAAACGCATTGCGGGGGTCCAGGACATATTTTTTCTGCAAATGCCTGGTCAGACACTCAAGAAAAGCCACGTCATCCTGCTTCCATCCCTTTTGCGAGGGATAGCCGACATTCCAGGAGGGCTTGCCCTTGGGAGCCTTCAAGCCTTGCGGGAAGCAAAGGACGAAACCCATTTTGCTGGCCAGTTCGACGAGTTGCACCTTGCCCCGTTCCGCACTGCCGCCATAGCCGTGCAGGCAGATGAGCAACGGTTTTTCGGGCGAGAGACATTCCGGTTCGAACAACAGCCAAGAACGCCATACACCCTTGTGTCTGAGGCTGTCGCGCACGCACAGTGCCGACAGCCTCTGGTAACGGGGTCGCGTGGAGACCGGCTGGACGTCACCCCCGGCCTGACCGGAGGTCTGTGCTCCGACCGTAAACACCGACACACAGGCAGCGACAAAAAGGAGGAGTAATTTCTTCATTTATAATGGGACGAATCCTTATGAAAAGGGGCCGGCCATCGGTCGACCCCTGATTCCTTATTCACGACAGCCGTACGACTTGTTGCGGAAACTGCCGTGTCGGATTCAATTTAGAGGGCTTTGCCGTCGGAACCGAGCACGTTGACGATCTTGTGTATATAGAGCTTCTTCATCTCGTCACGGGCAGGGCCGAGGTATTTACGAGGGTCGAACTCACCGGGCTTGTCGTTGAAGACTTTGCGGACGGCGGCGGTCATCGCAAGACGGCTGTCGGAGTCGATGTTGATCTTGCAG
>CADBLM010000002.1 GCA_902795445.1 uncultured Bacteroidia bacterium | reverse complement strand
GGCGCGGCTGCCGTACAAAGCGGAAGCGGCGGGGCCTTTGAGCACCGTCATATTCTCAATGTCGTCCGGATTGATGGCAGAAATGCCGTCACCCAGATCGTAGCCGCCTTCGCGTCCGGCACTGCCGAAATTGGTATTGTCCAAGGGGACGCCGTCAATGACGTACAGCGGCTGGTTGTTGCCCGTCATCTCGGTATTACCGCGCAGCATTACGCGCGTGGAGCCGGATGCGCCGCCCGCCGTCTGCGTGACGACCAGACCCGCCACCTTACCGGCGAGCGAGTTGACGACATTGGTTTCCTTGGCTTTGGTGAGTTCTTCACCTTTGACTTCCTCTACGCCATAGCCGAGCGCTTTTCTTTCGCGCTTGATGCCGAGGGCCGTCACAACGACTTCGTCCAGCAACTGGGAGTCTTCCTGCAGTGTGACGGACATGCCGTCCTGTGCGGGCACCATTTGCGAGACATAACCCAGAGAACTGATTTCCAGCAAAATGCCGGGGTCGCACTGGATGGAGAAGTGACCATCCATATCGGTAATCGTTCCGGAGTCGGAACCGGCAATCTTGACAGCGGCGCCGATGACGGGGCCCAGGTTGTCGAGCACCGTACCTTTCACCTGCACCGTGCCATCGCCGGCTCTTGCCGGGAGGATACCGATAATCCCTGTCAAGCTCATTGCGAGCAGGCAGAGAGTAATCAGATGTTTTTTCATAAAAATTATGTTATTAGTGTGTTAAATAGGCCGCCGCACTTCCTTTCGGAGGGTGCGACTTCGCAAACCTACGGAAATTTCTTTCCGCGCGGGTACATTTTTCGTTACAAATGGTACAATCCCTGACTTTTGACGGATTTCAGACCTTTTTTAACAGAATCCAAACCTCAATTATATTTGGAAGGAGAGACACCGAAGTATTTTTTGAAAACGGTGCTGAAGTATTTGGGGTTGTCGAAGCCGACCATCGAGGACACGTCGGCGACGGGATGGCCGCTCCGAAGCAGCGTTGCCGCCCTTTCCAGGCGGATGAAGCGGATGAAGTCCTGGGGAGACTCTCCGGTATAGGTCTTCAGGCGCACATACAGGCCGGTGCGGCTCACGCCGATATCCCGGCAAAGCCCGTCTATGGACAAATCAGGGTCGGAAATCCGCGCGACCACGGCCGCCGTCACCTTGTCCACGAAATCTTTCCCCTCGGAAGAGGGAGAAGGGACAGGCTCTTCGTTATGGACTTCGGGGCTGTTGATGACGCGGCGCTTATACCAGGTGTGCAACCGGTAAATGCGCCAGGCCCCGACAAAGGCGCCCAAAATCAGCAGCATATAGACCAAACGCATCCAGTCGCTGCTCCACCAGGGTTCGCCGATGTTCAGGTCCAGGGTGATGCGGTCCAACTCGCGCCCGCTGCTGCGGCTGAGGCTGCGTATAGTCAAGGGGTGCGAACCGGAGGCCAATTCCGTAAAACGGGCCGTGGTCTGTCGGGAGGCCGTACTCCATTCTTCATCGCCCACACAATACTGATAGATGATGTCGTCCCGATATCGGAGATGGATGCTTTCGAAACGAAGGGTAAAGGTATTTCCGGAATAGGGCAGGTCCAGCTGATGTTCTTCCAGCATACGCCGCCTGATTTCCGGATGGGCGGAACGGCCTTTCCATTCCACCTCCACCAGCCGCAACCGGGCCGTATAGTCCGTGTGGACAAGGCTCTCCGGCTCAATCAACAGCGCACCGTCCGTATAACCCAGCAGGATGCGGCCGTCGTCCAGCCGCGTAGCAGCCCCCCGGACATATTCCCTCTCCAGTTCTTTCCAATAATTGACGGGAGTGACAGTCCCGTTCCCTGCGATGTAACAAAGCCCGTTGGCCGTTGCCACCCATACGCGTCCCTGATTGTCTTCGGTCAGGCTGCATACGGTATCGGACGGAAGACCGTCGGAAGTGGTCAGATGGGAAGAAAGCGCCGTCTCCAAATTGTAGCGGTAGATGCCGCCGCCATCCGTCGCCACCCACAGTTCGCTCTCCCGCAGGAACAAATCGAGGACATAACGGTTGGCCCTCTCCGCTTCTTCCGAAGGATAATAGGCCAGTTCCGTCGTTTCCGTCACTCCTGGGACGACGATGCATACACCATTCGCCGTACCGACGGCAATTCGGCCGTCCGGCAATTGGAGGATATCCTGCACGTTGCAGACTGGATAACGCCGGCGGATGCCGGCCGTCTCTTCCTGCAAATCACCATCCAGAAAACCCATCCACAAGCCCCCGGAAGCATCCACGAACAGGGAATAGACGTGGTCATCTTCCAGATTACCCAGGGAACGGGCGCTCTTCTGCCATAGATGGTAGCCGTCCGTCTCATAGACGCCCCTGCCAAATGTCGCCAGCAACTGATGGCGGCCATATGTACAAGCCGCCAGGACGACCAAACCCTTGCCGCCCGTATTCAGTTCGTTCCCCTGCGCATCCAACAAGTCCAGTCCGTTATCCGTACCGACGACCAGGCGCCCGTCGGACAGGCGGGAGACACAGTTGACGTGGAGATTATGGAGGCTTTTGTCCCGCGGAAGCAGCGTAAATCCGCGGCCCGGCTCAGCGATATCGATACCGCCGGAATAAGAACCGATGAAAAGGTCGCCCCAGCAGTCCGCCAACAATGCATAGATTCCATTGCCGTGCAAAACCCCTTGGGGCCCCGGATTGGCGTCCATCAGCAAGCGGGCCCGGGGCGCCCGGTCCTTGAGCGTCGGAACGGCATATACGCCGCTTCCATCCACACCAACCATCAGCGTGGCACTGTCGTAGCGGATGATACTGCGAATGGGATTGTGCGGAATGCCTTCCACTGAAGCAAAAACGACTTCGGGTCGATCAACCTCAAGGATATGCAAGCCTTCGGAAAAACAGCCCAGCCACAAAAGACGGGAAGCAGCATCGAAGAAACCGCTCTCGACATCCAAGGGGAGCCGGAAAACGGGGCTTGCGTCGGGTGCGGTCACCGAGAATACCCCCTTCCGGGTACAGAGAAAAGTCTGTCCGCCCGCCTGGAGGATGCGCCGGACGAAAGGTCCCTCCAACACGGCCTGCCAGCCCTCTTCGCCCAGAAAATACGCCCCCTGGTCAAGGGCCAGCCACATACCGCCGGAAGTCGGCTGCATCTCGTTGAGGATGACGGAATGGCCGCAGCGCTGCATAAGGTCTTCTATTTTGACAAATACATCGCCGTCGCTGTCATAGCGAAAAATCCGCCCCTTATTGTCGTAGGCGAAGAGAACCCCGTCATCGGACATGGCTAGGGAAATCGTGCGGCCCGAATAGAGATGATAGGATCCGCGCTCGTCAATGGTGTAATGACGGATTTCTTGACCGTTGTAGCGGTCGACCGTATGCTTGGTCGTCCACCAGATCGCACCGTCACGGGTCTGGCAGATGGTGGAAACCTGCTGGTTGAGCAGTCCCTCCTCCCGTCCAAGATGGCGATAGGTGAAATCTCCCACATCCACCGCCACGGCCTGCTGCATCGTGAGCAGCAAGAGCGTTACAACAGACAAGAGTATACGGCCGGTCATTCCGTGAATAGCATCAAATCATATCTATTTCGCAAAGGTAAGAATATGCAGAGAGAAAAGCAAATCAAAAAAGAGGTCCTTGCGGGCCTCTTTTCATATTGAAAATAAATGGGTTGCTATTGTTCGTCGGGAGCGTCGTTGCCGCCCTGCGGGTTGCCGCCGAAGGGTCCGCCCTGACCGCCGAACGGATTCTGTCCGCCGAACGGATTGCCGCCTTCAGGTCCCTGAGGGCCTCCCTGAGCTCCGCCCTGCGCAGCCTTGGCCATATCTTCGGATGCGGCGTGCCACGCGGCTTCGAGTTCGGCATTGTACTTGTCGATACCCGCGACATCCTTGGCTTCGACCGCCTTCTTCAGTTCGGCGCAGGCTGCCTCGATGGCAGACTTCTTCTCGGCCGGAATCTTGTCGCCGTACTCCTTGAGGTTCTTCTCGGTCTGGAAGACCATCGCATCGCCGGAGTTGATCTTGTCGATGCGCTCCTTCTCGGCCTTGTCAGCCTCTTCGTTGGCCTTGGCCTCGTCACGCATCCGCTGGATTTCTGCGTCAGACAGACCGGAGGAAGCCTCGATGCGGATGTTCTGGGCCTTGCCTGTCGCCTTGTCGGTCGCCGACACGTTCAGGATGCCGTTGGCATCGATGTCGAAGGTCACCTC
>CADBLM010000001.1 GCA_902795445.1 uncultured Bacteroidia bacterium | reverse complement strand
TCGCCCGTTTCCTCCAGACGCCGCCGCAGGGCGGGGTAGAGAATGTCTCCGACCAGGCTCGACTTGCCGCTGCCGCTGACTCCCGTCACGACCGTGAGGCAGTCCAGCGGAAAACGGACGTCGATGTCCTTGAGGTTGTTCTGCATCGCGCCCCGGATGAGCAGGCTGTGCTCCGATTCGCGTTTGTGGCGGCTGTAGGGCTTGCGGACGCCGTCAAGATAGTCCAGCGTCAGGGATTTTCCCGCCGTTCCGCCGCTCTCTCCGAGATGTCCCTGCCAGATGATTTCCCCGCCGTTTTTGCCGGCCAGGGGGCCCATATCGATGAGGTAGTCCGCCGCCCGCATCATCTCCTCGTCGTGCTCGACCACCAGGACGGTGTTGCCGCGGTCCCGCAGTTGCCGGAGCACTTCGATGAGCCGGTCGGTGTCGCGGGGATGCAGGCCGATGGAGGGCTCGTCCAGGATGTAGATGGAGCCGACCAGGGGGCTTCCGAGCGAGCGGACGATGTTGACGCGCTGGCTTTCCCCGCCGCTGAGCGTGCCTGCCGTACGCGCCATCGAGAGATAGCCCAGGCCGACCCGGCAGAGGCAGAGCAGGCGGGAACGCACTTCGGAGAGGGCTTTCTCCGCCGTCTGCATCTCCCATTCCTCCAGTTTCAGCGACTCCGTCCAGCGGAGCAGTTCTTCCGCGCTCATATCCAGCAGCTGGGCGATATTCCTGCCGCCGACCCGGATGTAGAGGGCTTCCTTCTTGAGCCGGCTTCCGTGGCAGTCCGGACAGACGGCCTTGCCGGAAAAACGGCTGAGCATATATTTGTACTGAACCTTGTATTTGTTGGCCTCCACCCATTTGAAAAACTCGTTCAGGCCGATGATGCGGTCGTCTCCGTCGGTTTCGTAGTTGCCGGTCCCTTCCCAGATGATGCGTTTCTTGTCTTCGGGAATATTGCACCAGGGCTCGAAAATGGGAATGTTGTAGTCGGCGGCCTTTTCGATGAGCTTGTTCTTGAACCAGCCCATCTTCTCCCCCCGCCAGGGGGCGATGGCGTCGTCGTAGATGCTCCGGCTCTTGTCCGGGACGACGAGGTCTTCGCTGATGCCGATGGTCTTGCCGTAGCCGCCGCAGGTGGGGCAGGCACCCAGGGGACTGTTGAAACTCAGCAGATACTCGTCGGGCTCGGCAAAGGTCATTCCGTCCGCTTCGAAGCGTTTTGAAAAGCGTCTGCCGGGAAGTCCCTCCGCCGCCTTGCCGTTTCCGGCCGCAGTCAGTTCCCCGTCCGTCACGACCTGCAGGGCTCCGCCGCCTTTGGTGAAGGCCCGTTCGATGGAGGACAGCAGGCGGTCCCGGTCGAAATCATCCCCGAGGGGCAGGCGCACCCGGTCTATCACCAGCAGCATCGTTTCAGGATAGCGCTCGCTTCCGGCTTCCCGGATGACATCCTCGATGCGGCAGACTTTTCCGTCCGCCACGACGCGGGAAAATCCCTCTTCGAGCAGCGACAGCATCAGTTCCACCCGCGTCTTGTTCTCTTTCCAGCCGACGTCCGAAAGCAGGTAGGCGATGCTGCCGCCTGCCGCGCCTTCGCTGAAATCAGGCATATCCTCTCCCAGGCCCTTGATATAGTCGGCGACATCCTTGCTGCTGTGCCGCTTGACCTCCCGTCCGGAAACCGGAGAGTAGGTGCGGCCGATGCGGGCGAAAATGATGCGCAGGTAATCGTAGATTTCCGTCATCGAACCGACGGTCGAACGGACGTTGCGCGAAATGACTTTCTGCTCGATGGCGATGGCGGGCGGGATACCCTCGATGCTTTCCACGTCCGGTTTTTTCATCCTTCCCAGGAACTGTCTCGTGTAGGAGGACAGGCTTTCAGCAAAGCGCCGCTGCCCTTCGGCATAGACCGTATCGAATACGAGGGACGATTTGCCCGAGCCGGATACGCCGGTCACGACGACCAGGGCGTCCCGGGGAATGCCCACCGAGAGATTCTTCAGATTGTTCTCATTCGCGTGAATGATGCGTATTTTTCCTTCTTCCGCCATAACTTACAAATATAGCAAGAAATTTCCTAAATTTGTGCGATTATGCAAAGGGGGATTTATCTTTTGTTTATCCTGTGCCTCGGTTCCGTACTGGCCGGGGCGCAGCCGAAGCGCTCTTCGCTTTTCGGTACGCTGACCGACGAATCCTCCGCCCCTCTCGTTCAGGCGTCCGTCCAGCTGCTCAGCGTTCGCGACAGTATGATGGTCGAGGGGGTGGTGACGCACTCGGACGGCCTTTTCCGAATCAATGCTCTTCCCGGAGACTATATCGTCAAATTTTCCTTTATCGGAATGGAGTCCCAGTATCGCAACATTCACATTCCCGTTTCCGCCAAGGACATTCCGCTCGGCGTCATCCGTCTGCAGGCGGATTCGGTCTATCTGGAGGAGGCGAAGGCCGTGGCCCGTGCTCAACAGGTTGTCGTCAAGGAAGATACCGTGATTTACAATGCGGCGGCCTATCGGGTGGACGAGGGGGCGATGGCGGAGCGGCTGGTGCGGAAGATTCCGGGAATGCAGGTGGATGAGAAGGGCAATGTCACGGTCCAGGGCAAGCCGGTCCGCCGCCTGTATCTCAACGGCCGGCCGTTTTTCGGGGAAAGCGTGAAGACGGGGCTGAAAAATCTTCCGGCCGAAATGATCGAGCAGATTAAAGTCTATGAGATTCCCAGCGAAATGTCGCAGATTTCCGGCGTGGATGACGGGGAGGCGGAAACCGTCATAGACCTGGGGGTCCGCAAGGACAGGATGGACGGCTGGAGGCTGATGGCAACGGCCGCAGGCGGGGTGTCCAACCCTTTGCAAGAGAAATACAATGGCAAGGTGAACCTCAGCAAAATCACGAAAAACTCCCATATCACTTTTATCGGAGGCGCGGACAATCTCGGCGACCGGGCGCTGTCTGCAACGACTTCACGCTATGTGACCGGCTGCGGCAACCGCGCCAATATCCACGAGCGGGCACTGGGGGCCAGTCTTTCCGGGGAAAAGAAGGGCTTCAAATGGGGGACCAACGTGCATTATGACGGAGAGAACGGAGATACGCGCTACGATACCCGCAGCGAGACCATCCTGGTCCGCGGCAATTATTTTTCCCGGAGTGCGGGAATGAATCTGACGCGCCCGCATTCCGTTCAGGCGGATGCCAGTTTCGAGTGGAAGCCGAATTCCAAGCTCCGTATGGTCCTCAAACCGAAACTGTCCTATCGCTGTCAACAGACGAACAGTCTCTC